>NZ_BTTW01000007.1:300000-568717 GCF_036245865.1 Corallococcus caeni
GGGTTCACGGGCTGGCCGCACTCGTCGTAGAGCGGGTTGTAGTCCATGAAGCCCAGGGTGAACTCGCGGAAGCTCTGGCTGGGGTCCGCGGTGATGACGTCCGCGCGCCAGCTGGTGGGGCCGCCGTCCGCCACGCGTGAGCCGTAGTAGACGCCGGTGCGCGGGTCGCGCCACTTGGAGCCCTTGGGCTCCACGATGAGCGCGCCGAAGAAGCCGTGCTGCTGGTGCGAAGACGGGCCGAAGTGATCATGCGTGAAGACCGTCTCCAGCGTGCGCTGCGCGGACTGGTCATCCGCCCACCAGCGCTGCACCGTGGTCTGCGCCGTGCCCGGCGCGCGGCTGATGCGCGGGTGCGACGCGGGCGCGGAGAGCGTCACCCGGGTGCCCGTCTCACCGACGTTGCCGTCCGCCGCGAAGGCGCCGCCGGCCGCGTTGGCCAGGTGGATGCGCTCCGCCACGGTGTCGGAGGACAGCGTGCCGTCCTCGTAGTTCCAGCCGTTGCCGGCGCCGTCCGCCGCCGTCACGTCGAACTTCACCAGGTGGATGTGCTGCCCGATGACGTCCGTGGGCGTGTAGATCTGGAACGCGTCCGGCTCCAGGTGCTTGGGGATGAGGTTCGTGGCGTAGAAGTTGATGCACTCGCCGGACTGGGCCCGGAAGAAGAACGGCTCGGGCGGGCGCAGGCCGTCCTGCGTCGCGGGCACGTCCTCGTTGAGCACCATCAGCCGGGCCTGCGGGTCATGCCACCCGGCGCGGTTGATGCGCTGCAGGTCGATCTGCAGGTAGGCCGCGCGGTAGTTGCGCACGCCCGCGTTCGCGGGGCAGGGGTCCGCGAAGGGGGCCCCCGCCACCGCCTTGCGCCCGTTGACGGTGAACGTCCCGCTGCCGCCCAGCGGCGTGTACGCGGGATAGCCGGCGGCCGCGTCCCCGTAGAGGGTGGTGACGCCGGAGGCGTTGGGGAACTCGCCCGCGTGGAACGCCATGGCGTTCTGTTCCATGGGGGTGCCGTTGTGGGGGAGCAGCTTGATGTTGAGCGCGGCGGGGTCCACGTCGAAGCGGCCGGAGGCGCCGTACGTCACGGTGCCCACGGCGCGCGTGACGATGTGGCGCGGCAGCCCGCCGTCGTACTCCAGGTCCAGCGGCGCCTGCGGCGCGCGGCGGCCGGACATGCCCGCGATGTAGAAGGGGAAGCCGGGGAACGCCGGGCGCGTCACCGGCCGGCCGTTGGAGTCCGTGACGGTGGTGCTGGCGTAGGTGGGCATGGGCGGCATCGGCCGGTCGGGCAGCGGGATGACCGCGGGGTTGGGCGTGCCGTTCTTGATCTCCGCGTCGGGGAGGCGGCGGTCGCTCGTGCCGGACTCGAAGACGTCGTGCACGCGCCACAGCGCCCACATGCCCTGCGCGAAGTGCGGGTACAGGTGGCAGTGGTGGATGGAGTCGCCCGGGGTGAAGTTGCGGTTGCCGGAGCCGCCGTAGTTGATGTCGTAGGTGAACGTGGAACCCGGCCCGATGGTCTGCGAGTCCAGGTAGTTGGACGCCTCCACGCTGGGAGAGAACTTCCACTGGTGGGCGTGGAGGTGGAAGACGTGCGTCTCCGCGGGGCCCGCGTGGATGTTGCGGATGCGCACCGGGTCCCCCAGGTAGCTGTGGTGCACGTTGGTGGGGTCATCCGGGTAGAGCGCCTGGGTGGCGCGGCCGGAGGCGTCCTTCTCCACGTTCATCGCGGGGTCGCCGTTGGCCCACGACTCCAGGAAGAACTCTTCGTACTCGCAGGTGACGCAGTCCTTGGTGGGGCCAATCTTCGCGCGGTTGGCGAGCAGCTCCGCGCCCAGGCCGGCCACGCCGTAGTTGATGCCGAAGCCGTCGCGCACGCTGTGGAACGTGGGGTTCCACTCCAGCTCGTCGAAGGCCTGAACCGCCTTCACCTCGTCGTGGTAGATGGCGGTGAGCTCGCGGAAGCTGCCGGTGTCGCGTGACGTGGACGTCCCCACCACCGTGCTGGAGTAGCCGGTGATGAGCGCCTCCAGGTCGCCGTGGCGGATGCGGTTGTCCCCGTCCAGGATGGCCAGCAGCGGTCGCCCCGAGCCGTCCTGCGCTTCGTAGTCGATGACGGGCGTGCCGTCGGGGTTGCGGGACGTGGTGACGGCATCCAGCACCTTGCCGGTCACCTTGGAGCGGTACCACCGCGCGCCCGGCGGCTCGACGTTGAGGGCGCCGAAGAGGCCGTGCACCGTGGAGCCGCCGTCGCCCTGGCCGCCGAACGACGCGCCCATGCTGTAGAAGAAGAAGACGCCCTCGTGGTCCGCGTACCAGGTGTACGTGGTGCTGGCGCCGGGGCTCACCAGGCTGCTGGCGTTCTTGCCCACCCAGGCCCCGTCCGAGCCCATGGAGAAGTACTGCAGGCCCTGCACGTGGATGGACGCGGTGCGCGTGGCCGGAGAGTCCTCCCGGTGCGCGTCGTCGAACTTGCCCTCGTCGCCCAAGGAGACCCAGAAGCCGCCGGCGGGCGCGTTCTGGAGCAGCGACTTGACCCGGTCATACGTGGGCGTCAGCACCCACGCGGGCAGCACCTTGCGCAGGAACGTCCAGCCATTGCTGGAGCCCGACGCCCGGCTCACGCCCGGCTGCGACTGGGACGGGCTGGGGATGGCAGAGCGCGTGGGCGCCAGCATGTTGTGGAACTGGACCGTGAGGCAGTCCCCCACGTTGGCGCGCAGCGTGAGCGGGCGCGGGCGCTTGTCCGCCTTCAGGCGGACGTTGCCCGGAATCAGGCCGGGCTTGCCGTCGATGGACTCCACGTCGTCGCGGAGCGCGTAGATCATCCCCGTCGGGTTGTAGGAACCCAGGCGGTTGTAGGTGTAGACCTGATCGAAGGCCACCACCTCCGCGCTGACGGTCCGCGCGCAGGCGGGGGAGGGGGGAGGGACGGGAGCGGGGAAGATCTTGTCCCGGTACGGCAGGTTGACGATCTGGATGCCCTGCGCCGTGGCTCCCAGGCCCGCCGTGCCTTCCGGCGCGTCACCGGGAGCGCGCGGCTCGCAGGCCATCACGCCGCAGAGCGCGGCGAAGAGCGCGGTCCGCCCGTGTCGTGACGCAAGGCTTCTCTTCTGGTGTGAAAACACAACGCCCCCTCGGCATTGCCCGATGTCGTGGATGAGAGTCTTTTATAAAAAGATTCTCAGGATTCACCTGCCGCTCGCGGGCAAGGGAATGGGTGAAACACAGACGGACTTGAAGTGACGTGATTTCACTAGGAGAGGTGCTGACCAGAAGTAAACAGGCCGCCCAAGGCTCTGGATTTGTTGGAGTGGAGACGCTGAAGGTCGTCCTCTCTAAGAGGATTCAAAGGAAGATCAGGGCCGGTGCGCGGCGCCGCGGGCCGCGTCCCAGGCTGAATTCAGGGAATCGGCTGTGATGCTTCGGATGAGGAGGAGCGGGGATTCCGGCCCCCTCCACCGAAGGATTCAGGCGAAGATGCGGGCCGGATGAAGACCCGAACAGACGCGGCGGAGCTCATCCGGACCCTGACGTACTTCGAGGCGCCACGGCCTGAAGCCCTGCCCACGCAACTGGCGAACCCCTTCCACGCGGCGCCTCCCGGCCCCTGGGGACTCCAGGCGGCGGAGGCCCTTCAGCAGCGGCTGCGGGAGACCCCCGCGTACCGCGAAGCCTTGTGGCGGCCCCACTGCGGGAAGATGTTCGGCGTGCTGGTGGTTGCCGCGCAGGACGGACGGGTCGGGTTCCTGAGCGCGTTCTCCGGGATGCTGGGCGGCGCGTGGACCGCGGACGGCTTCGTGCCGCCGCTGTTCGAGCCCCTGGCCCGCGACGCGTTCTGGCCCGCGGGCGAGGCGGAGCTGGCCGCGCTGGAGCAACGGCATGTGCAGCTGTCCCGGGAAGCCGATGCCCTGCGAGCGCAGGGCCCCGTCCATTCGCTCCGGGAGGTGGAAGCGCGCCGGGCGGAAGTGGAGCACGTGCGCGCCGAGCTTTCGCGTGACCTGTGGCGGCAGGTGACGCAGGGCTATGTCATTCCCAATGCCCGCGGCGAAACCCAGACATTGGCCGCGCTGTTCGCGCCAAAGCCTCCCCCCGGAGGCGCCGGTGACTGCGCCGCGCCCAAGCTGCTGGCGTATGCCTTTCGTCACGGGCTCACGCCGCTGGAGCTCGCCGAGTTCTGGTGGGGAGCACCTCCGCTGGGGGGCCGCCGGGAGTCCGGTGCGTACTACCCCGCGTGTGACAACAAATGCGGCACGGTGCTGCCGTTCATGCTGCAAGGCCTGGCGGTGGAGTTGCCGGCCCCCGCCGCGACGGTCAGCGCCGGACCGCGCGTGCTCCATGAGGATGCGTGGCTCCTCGTGGTCGACAAGCCCGTGGGACTGCCCACGCTCCCCGGACGGCATGGGCCCGCGCGCGACTCGGTGCTCGTCCGGCTCCAGGCCAATTTCCCGGAGCTGACCCCCGCCAGCTTCCTCCACGAACTGGAGCCCGATTCCTCCGGCCTCCTGGTCATCGCGCGGGACGCTGCGACGCGGGCCTCGCTCCAGCGCCAGTTCTCCCGTCGTGAGGCGGAGCACCGCCACGTCGCCTGGCTGGACGGCCAGGTGGAAGGAGACGCCGGCACCATCGACCTGCCCCTGCGCGGCACGGCCCAGGTGTCACTGGCGGACTGCGTGGACGCACGCCACGGCAAGCGGACCCTGAGCGCCTGGAAGGTGCTCCGTCGCGAGGCCTCCCGGACCCGGGTGGAGTTCGTGCCGACGACCCAGCTTCCCCACGCGTTGCGTATCCATGCAGCGCATCCGCTGGGGCTGGGACTTCCCATCGTCGGAGATGCGCGCTTGGGACGAGAGGACGCGCGGCTGATGCTCCATGCCGAGGCGCTGGCCTTCGTGCATCCTCGCACGGGCGAGCGTCTGTCATTCACGTCGCCCACGCCGTTCTGAAAGCCAGACCTGGTGGATTGTTTGATCAATCCAATGGGCCTCGGACACCAAGGGAACAGGGAAGGGCGGGAAGGCCCTTCGTGAACAGCACCCCCACCTTGGAGCGGAACCCCATGACTCACGCACGCAAGAACCACCGCCCGAAGTCCATCCTCGCGGGCCTGCTGCTCGCCGCGACGGCGCTGACCGGTTGCGGAGCGGACGACATCAACCGCAAGTACCAGGGGACGTACACCCTGGACCTCCAGCTCGACACCGGCGCGAAGCAGTCGGAAGGAGCGCTGGACGTGGGCTTCAACGTCTACAACGACGGTAACGCCTTCATCACGATGAACAAGCTGCAGTGCTCCCTCGCCGCCACCTACGCGAACATCACCGAGCCCGGCGCGGAAGGCGGCAAGGTGGAGTACGAGGACCTGCGCGACGTGCGCCCGGATCAGATCCACGCATGCCCGGTGCCCGCGGAGCTCGGAGAGAACCTCTGGCTGGACTTCCGCCTGGGCAAGGGCCGCGTCCAGAACAGCCAGCTCACCATCGACTACTCGGGCACGGTGGTGCGGGGCGCGTACGAGGAGGTCAACGCCGGCCAGGGCACCCGCGTGGGCTCCTTCGGCTACACGTTCCTGGGGGACGAGGTCGAGGTGCCGTGAGCCTTGAGAGGCCTTGTCCTACTTGAGGGTCAAGAGCGTGCCCGCGACGATGAGGGCCACGCCCAACCCCAGCCGCCAGGACATCGGCTCCTTGAGGATGAGCACCGCGAACGTCACCGTGAGCGCCAGGCTGAGCTTGTCGATGGGCGCCACGCGTGACGCCGGGCCCAGCTGCAGGGCCCGGAAGTAGGCCAGCCACGACAGGCCCGTCGCCACCCCCGACAGCGTGAGGAACAGCAGCGTCCTGCGGCTGAGCGAGGGCAGGGCGTGCTGCTCTCCCCGTGCCAGCGCGATGCTCCACGCGAAGACGAGCACCACCACGGTGCGCAGCGCCGTGGCGAGCGTGGAGGGCACTCCCTCCACGCCCACCTTCGCCAGCACCGCGGTCAACGCCGCGAACACCGCGGACAGCAGGGCATACATCCACCAGGTCATCTCGGCGCTCCAGCGGGCGAGGTCGGAAACAGCCCACCGTCCGTCTCTGCCTCGCGCGGCGCCTCCGCGCAATCGCGCCGTCCACCGCGCGACACCCGGTGTGGCCTCCGCCAACGTCCTCCTCCGTCCCCCGTCGCGGTCGGCGTCGGATGCCATGCAGCGCCCCGGACCCCTCCTGGCAGGTGATTGCACGATTCCCGTGTTGCGCGCATACCCGGGGTTTCGCGGAAAGGGGGACGCGGTCGTGCTCAAACTCAAGCCGGAACCCGATGCCTGGATGCCGCTGTCGGGCGATGCGGAGCGCCACGCGCTGGACCATCCGTGGCCGTCATCCGAGCAGGACTGTGTCCGCTTCGTCGTCGACGACGCCTTCTTCCGCCTGGAGCACGACGCCCGGCTGGAGCTCTACCGAGACCTGGCGGAGCGGATGCTCGCCGTGTTCCGCGAACTCACCCCGCCCGGCGGCTGGCTCTACGCGCTGGACCCGCAGCACCCCTGCTACCGCCTCTACCCGCACGTCCGCTTCGAGATCGGCGCGACGTTGCAGGAGATGACCGGGCTCTACACGCGCGAACACATGGAGCAGGTGGAGCGCGGCATCCACCCGAGGGCGTTCGAGCCGCGCTGGGCCATGGCCGTCCACCCGGTGGGGGACCCCGAACACCTCTTCGCGCCGCCGGACTTCCACTTCGTCTTCGCGGCGCGCTACCGCGTGGGCAACTTCGACGGGCTGGAGGCCCCGGGCCGTGGCCCCATTGAAACGGAGACCTACGAGCTGCTGGGACAGCGCCTCATCGCCGCCGTGGACCGGAACCCGCCGGCGCTCTTTCGGCGCGCGCGCAGGCTGGGGCCCGAGGACTGAGGTACGGCGGGAACGTCAGGCCGGGCGGGTCACGGCGCGCGGACGCGGCGCGCCCTCGTAGTAGAGGCTGGCCTGCCCCTCGCCGTAGACGACCAGCACCCGGTCGTTCTCCTCCAGGAGCCCCGACGTCTTCTGCGTGACCTTGCGGACCAGCGTGTCGAGCTGCGCCGGACCCTGCTTGCTGCTGGCCCGGACCGTGACGACTGGCATTCGGTGTTCCGCTCCTGGTGACCCCCCGCGACGGACAGGAGGGCCCGCGTGTCATAGCCAACGGAACACTTCGTTGACAAGTGCGCGCTGCCACGGTGGATAGGGTCCCATGCTCCACCTCGCTCGCGCATTGCTGGTTATTTCACTTGCCCTGGTCTCCACCTCCGCCGGCGCGCAGTCGCGCGTGCAGGACGACCTGCGGGGCCACGTGTCGCCCACGCCCGCGTGGCTGCCCCGGGGCGTGTTCCTGGGCACGCAGCTCAACAACGGCGCGGTCATCCCCAACGTGCGCGTGCAGTGGGAGCTCACCCTTTTCCAGGACCGCAAGGACGCGTGGATCGCCATCCTGGAGGGGGGAGTGGGGTGGGCGGCGTCGCTGCCCGACACGGCGCTGGAGGGCTTCTTCCTGCCGGTGTCCTCCTACTACGAGCACACCGTGCAGGCGGGCTTCGGCTACCGCAACCACCTGCCGGGCAAGGCCCACTGGGGCTTCCAGGTGACGGCGGGCCCCACCTTCTACGGCGCCCACTTCACCACCCAGCCGCCGGACCGCCGCACCGCGGGCACCGTCCAGGGCCGCCTCCAGATTGGCTACCAGCTGGAGCGCGACGTGGGCGTGGGGCTCGCCCTGGGCTACTCGGAGCCCTTCGGCCTCAAGAACCGCAGCTTCGCACGGGACTTCGTGGGTGGCGTGAACCTCGGATTTTTCGCGGATTGGCGGTAGAGGCGCGGTACACTCCGTGAGTGGGAGCGGCCCCGCCTGCCGGTGCGGGCCGGGCGCCGCGTCCCCGTTCACGTCCCATGGTCGAGCTGCTCAGTGCCCACGTCGCGCGCTATCTGCGCAACCGCGAGGACTTCGAACGGGGACTCCCCGCCGCGGTCCTCCTCTTCACGCCTCCCCTGGGCGGGGTGCCCCCTACCGACCTGGAGGAGTACCCGCTGCGCACGGTGACCAACGCGGGCCCGGCCACGCTCGGCCAGGACGAACCCGTCGTCTTCCCGCTGCTCAAGTCCCAGGGCAACGCCTTCGGCCGGGGCATCACCGTGGGGCGCACCAGCAACAACGACGTCGTCCTGGATGACGGCAGTGTGTCCCGATTTCACGCGTGGTTTTCGCGGGACACCGGGGATGCGGGTTTTCTGCTGACGGATGCGGGCTCGAAGAACGGCTCGTACGTGGGCGGAGGCCGGTTGTTGGCTCGCAAACCCATGCCGCTGGAGGACGGGGTGCGGCTGCGCTTCGGTCAGGTGGAGGTCAGCTTCTACACGGCGGGCGGCTTCGCGCGCCTGCTGACGGTGCGCCTGCAGCCCTGAAGCCTTGCCACGTCTTCGGCGGCCTGCGTAACGTGCGGAGTCACCCTCTAGGCACGGATGGAGCGTTCGCGGTGGCCTTGACCACAGAAGCCTTCGGGCTGACCGATGTCGGCCGGAAACGGCAACACAACGAAGACGCGATGATGGTGGACGCGTCGCTCGGCCTGTTCATGGTCGCCGATGGCATGGGCGGACACGCCGCGGGTGAAGTCGCCAGCGCGCGGGCCACGGAGGTCGTCAAGCAGCACATCGCGGCCAACCGGCACCTGCTCAAGGACCTGGCGCAGAACCCCACGGCGGACAGCCGCTCCGCCGCCGCCGCGCTGGTGGAGGTGGCGGTGCAGCGCGCGTGCGCGGACATCTACCGCACGGCGATGACGGACGCCTCCAAGCGCGGCATGGGCACGACGTTCGTGTGCCTGGCCGTGGGCGGCAACAAGGGCGTCATCGGCCACGTGGGCGACAGCCGCGTGTACCTGGTGCGGCACGGGCAGTGCCACCGGCTCACCGAGGACCACACGCTCGTCGCAGCGCAGCTCAAGGCCGGCACCATCACCAAGGAGCAGGCCGCCACCTCGCAGTACCGCAACGTCATCACCCGCGCGGTGGGCATCCAGGAGTCCGTCCAGGTCGACACGCTCATCGTGGACCTGATGCCCGGCGACGTGTTCCTCCTCTGTTCGGACGGCCTGCACGGCTACATCGAGGACGAGGAGATCCTGCCCCTGGTCGCGGGGCTGCAGCCCGGGGACCTGCCGCGCAAGCTCGTGGAGATGGCCAACGAGCGCGGCGGCAAGGACAACATCACCGCCGTGGTGGTGAAGGTGGCCGGTGACAGCGCGGCGCTCGCCAGCGAGGAGACGAGCGAGGCGCAGTCGCGCATGGAGGCGCTGCGGAAGATCCCGCTCTTCCGCCACCTCACGTACAAGGAGCAGACGGCGGTGCTGTCCATCGCCACCACGCGCACCTACCCGGCGGGTCGGGAGATCGTCGTGGAGGGGCAGCCGGGCGAGGAGCTCTTCGTCGTCATCCGGGGCCGGGTGGCCATCGAGAAGAACGGCGTGGAGATCGCGGAGCTGCGCTCGGGCGGGCACTTCGGCGAGATGGGCCTCATCGACAACGCGCCCCGCTCCGCCACCGTGCGCGCCACGGAGCCCACCCGGACCATGGTCATCGCGCGCTCGGACTTGATGGGGCTGATGAAGCGCGAGGCCATCCTCGCGGTGAAGATGCTCTGGAGCTTCGTGCAGGTGCTGAGCGACCGGCTTCGCGCCACCAACTCGGAGTTGAGCGAGGCGCGGCAGGAGCTGGCGGTGGCGCAGGCCATCCAGCCGTTCGCCGAAGACTGAGTGGGGAACCCCACCGGCCCCCGGGACGTCCTCAAGAGGACGCTCTGGAATTTCCCGGGGGAAACCGTCGTTGGGGGGCCGGCCGGCGAGTAAGGTCCCGGCCGCGTACACATGCGCAAATGGGTCTTCATCGCGGTGGCCGCCGTCCTGGCGATCGCCGCCCTCGTGCTGGGCCCCCGGTGGGGCGCTCCGGTCGCGCGTCCCGTGTCGCCCGTCTCCGCCAGCTCCATCCGCCAGGGGATGCCCGCCTTCAACGCGGTGGGGGTGTCGTCCGGCGCGCAGGAGGGGCTGACGCTCACCGGGCGCGTGCTGGACGGCAACGGCCGGCCGGTGGCGGACGCGGAGGTGTCGCTCGCGGCGTCGGCGGAGCGGACGCTGGCGGACGTGCGGTGCGACGAGTGCGGCCTGGCGCTGCTGGCCTGCACCGCGCATGAGACGGCGCTGCACACGCGGGCCTTCTTCGAACAGCATCAGGGCTTCCTCACGGCGCGCGCCACGGTGCGCACGGACGCGGAGGGCAAGTTCCGCTTCGAGCACCTGGCGGGCGTGTCCTTCACCGTCTGGGCGCGCTCGGCGGGGCTGGGCGTGGCGCTCCGGGACCGGGCCGCGCCGGGAGAGGCGGTGGAGCTGTACCTGCCGCCCCTGCGGAGCATCACCGGCACGGTGGTGGATGACTCCGGACAGGCGAGGCCCGGGGCGCGCGTGCGCGCGGTGTCGCGCAAGGTGCCGCTGCCCTTCGAGGCCGTGGCGGGCGCGGGCGGGGCCTTCACGCTGTCGGGCCTGGGCGAGGGGCCCTTCTACGTGCTCGCGGACGCGGAGGGCTTCCAGCCCGCGGTGGCGCAGCAGGTGGAGGCGGACTCGCAGCCCCTGCGCCTGAAGCTGACGCCGTCGCGCACGCTGGAGGTGCGCGTGACGCGCGACGGGGCGCCCGCGGCGGCGACGGTGCGCCTCAGGGGCGACCACCTGACGCGCGAGGAGCACACGGAGGCGCAGGGCGGGCCGGTGCGCTTCAACGGCCTGTACCCGGATGAGGTGGTGGTGACGGCGGAGGCGCCGGGCTTCGGCTCCACGCCCCAGACGCTCACGCTGTCGCAGCGGGTGACGCAGGTGACGCTGGTGCTGGAGGCGGCGGGCCGGCTGCTCGTCACGGTGGTGGACGAGGACGGCCAGCCGGTGCCCAACCCGCAGCTGCTCCTGCGCACGGTGGCGGGCGACCTCATCCGCCGCGACGCGGTGCCCACCGGGGCGCTGGCGGAGCTGGGGCCGCTGGCGCCGGGCGAGTACGTGCTGGAGGGGCAGGCGGAGGGCTTCACCGCGGCGCAGCTGCCCGCGCGCGTGGCGCAGGGCGAGACGCCGCTGGAGCTGGAGCTGGAGCTGGCGAAGGCCACGGTCATCCGCGGGCAGGTCATCGACGAGTACGGCCGGCCCGCGGCGGGCGTGTCCGTCCTGGTGCAGCCCACCGGCGAGGTGGTGAACGCGGGCGAGGACGGCCGCTTCACGGCGCAGGTGCCCATGCCCGGGCTCTACACGCTGCACGCGCACCACTCCGAGTGGGGCGGCGGCAGCGTGCAGGCGACGGCGCCCGCGACGGACGTGACGCTGTCGCTGGAGGCGAAGGCGGGCGCGGACGTGACGGTGTCCAGCGGCGGCCGGCGGGTGGAGGGCGCGGACGTGGTGATGTGGGCGGATCCGGAGAACATCTTCCGCAGCGACCGGCCCTCCGGGCCGGACGGCGTGGTGCCCATGCGCGGGTTGCCGCCGGGCACGTACCAGCTGATGGCGTCGCATCCGGAGTACCTGCAGTCCGGGCCCAAGCCGGTGACGGTGCAGGACGGGACGAAGCAGCAGGTGACGGTGGAGCTGGAGCCCGGCGCGCAGCTCGCGGGCGACGTGGTGGACGAGGACGGCCAGCCGGTGGTGGGCGCGGCGATGAGCGTGTCGCCGCGCGTGACGGAGCCGACGCAGTCGGACTCCAGCGGCCACTTCGAGTTCCGCGCGCTGCGGCCGGACCGCTCCTACGCGGTGGAGGCGCGCCACGCGAGCTACGAGGTGATGGAACGCCCGATGGGCAAGCCGGGCGGGCCACCGGTGCGGGTGAAGATGCGCAAGCGCTCCACGTTCCGGGGCCGCGTGGTGGACGACTCCGGCCAGCCGGTGCGCCGCTTCCGCGTGGACGAGCACGACGTGAACAGCCCGGATGGACGCTTCGAATTGCCGCTGTCCACGGCGGGCGACCGGCTCATCGTCGCAGTGGACGCGACGGGGTACGAGCCCCAGGTGGTGGACCGCCCGTCGGCGCCGCCGGACATGGGGGACATCGTGCTGGTGAAGGCGCCGTCGGTGTCCGGCCGCGTGCGGGACGCGTCCGGTGGCCCGGTGCCGGACGCGGTGGTGACGTGCGACGTGTGCGACGGGTCGGTGCTGTCAGGGCCGGACGGCACCTTCTCGCTGGCGAGTCCTCCCTTCGTGCCGCGCTTCACGGTGTCCGCGCGCAAGGGCAAGGTGAGCGGCACGCAGGAGGTGCCGCGCGGGAGCACGGCGCAGGTGGAGCTGACCCTCAAGCCCGCGACGCACCTGACGGGCCGGGTGTACCTGTCGAACGGCCAGCCCGCGGCGGGCGCGCAGGTGGAGGGGCTCAACGCGGACCGCAGCGAGACGGTGTCCCTCATCACCGGCGCGGATGGCCGCTACAGCGCGGACCTGTCGCCGGGCAGCTACCGCTTCGTGGTGGGGCCTCGCGGCGGCATGGGCGAGCCGGCGGTGGTGGTGCAGGTGGCGGGCGCGGACATGACGTTGGACCTGGGGCCGGTGCCGGGGACGGGTTCGGTGACGGTGCTGCTCCAGCCGGAGCGGGGCAAGGCGCTGTGGGTGGTGCCGGGGGAGGTGGGCGCGGTGGGCAATCCGCCCACGGAGCTGTTGCGCTCGCGCTACGCGCAGCTCGTGTACCAGCCCATGACGGAGCGGGTGGTGGTGCAGGGCCTGCGGCCGGGCCGCTACACGCTGGTGTGGGGCTACTTCCACGCGGAGATGCCGGGGACGGGCCCGGTGGTGCGCGCGGTGGACGTTCCCTCCCAGGGTGAGGTGTCCCTGCGGTAGTCGTGTTGCGACCGGACGTGCTGGCGCGTAATGAAGCCGCATGGACGCATCGGCATTGAAGGGTCGCCGCATCATCGTCGGCGTGGGTGGCGGCATCGCGGCGTACAAGGCCTGCGAGCTGGTGCGTGAGCTGGGCCGCGCGGGCGCGGAGGTGCGGGTGGCCATGACGGAGGCCGCGCGCCAGTTCGTCACCCCGCTGACCTTCCAGGCGCTCGTGGGGCACCCGCCGCTCACGGACTACTTCGACCCGGCGCAGGAGGGGAACTTCGGCCATCTGGACCTGGCCCGCTGGGGCGAGGCCTACGTGGTGGCCCCGGCGACGGCGGACCTCATCGCGAAGATCCGCGCGGGCTTCGGCGGTGACGCGGTGACGACGTCGCTGCTCGCCTTCAAGGGGCCGGTGGTGCTGGCGCCTGCGATGAACGTGGCCATGTGGGAGAACGCCCGGACGCAGGAGAACGTGGCGTCGCTGCTGGCGGAGGCGCGCTTCAGCACGGTGGGGCCGGGCGCGGGGATGCTGGCGTGCGGCGACGTGGGCTCGGGCCGGCTGGCGGACGTGGGCGCCATCGTGTCCGCGGTGGCGGCGAGGCTGGGCGGAGGTCCGCTCACGGGCAAGACGGTGCTGGTCACGGCGGGCCCCACGCGCGAGTACCTGGACCCGGTGCGGTTCATCTCCAATCCGTCCACGGGGAAGATGGGCCTGGCGCTGGCGCACGAGGCGCGAGCGCTGGGAGCGAAGGTGACGGTGGTGCTGGGCCCGGTGGGTGCGGTGGACCGCACGGGCCTGGAGGTGGTGGACGTGGTGAGCGCGGAGGACATGGCGCGCGAGGTGCTGTCGCGCGTGGAGTCCGCGGACGCGTTCATCGCCACGGCGGCCGTGAGCGACTGGCGGCCGGAGACGCGAGCGCCGCAGAAGGTGAAGAAGGGCGAGGGCCCGGAGAACCTCAAGCTGGTGCGCACGCCGGACGTGTTGCTGGAGGCGTCGCGCAAGGTGGCGGGGAGGGCGAAGCGTCCGGTGCTGGTGGGCTTCGCGGCGGAGACGGAGCGGGTGGTGGAGCACGCGCGCGAGAAGCTGGAGCGCAAGGGGCTGGACGCCATCGTCGCCAACGACGTCACCGCCGAGGGCGCGGGGTTCGGCACGGACACGAACCGCGTGACGGTGATTTCGCGCACGGGTCCGGACCGGGTGCTGGAGGGCAGCAAGCGCGCAGTGGCGGGCGAGATCTTGTCCCTGCTGCTCGTGTCACCGCGCGGCTGAGCGCTTCGGCGTCATCAGCCGCCACACCCGGACGAATGCGGACCCGGGTGCGCGTTACTTCCGCTCGCTCGTCGTCGACGCGCTCAGGGAATGATCTTGCGGCGGCGGTAGTCCGCGAAGACCTCGCGGAAACTCGCTTCCGTCTCGATGTGCCCCTGGAACCCGTGCCGGCGCGCCTTGGACGGATCCGCGAGGAAGTCGAAGTTCGTGGAGAACACCGCGTGGGCATGACGCCAGGGATTGATGTCCTGGTACGGAGTGGGAGCGAGCCCGTGTTTCGCGACCATCGCGTCCCAGAGCGGCGCCTTGTCCGCCATCACGTCGACCAGTGACATGGGCAGGGGAGGGGCGACCTCCAGATCGAACATGCGAGCGATCCTCGGCCACAGGTCGCTCCAGCGGAACTGGTCGCCGTTGTTGATATTGAAGGCCTGGTTGGCGGCCTTCGGGCTCGTCGCCGCCCACAGCATGGCGTGCGCCAGGAGCCTTGCGTCCGTGACGTCCATGAGGATGTCGTAAGCGGACGGCGGTCCGGGGAAGCGCAGCGGGATGCCCAGCTCCTTCGACATGGACGCGTACACCGAGATGGCGAGCCCCAGGTTCATCGGCGTGCCCATCGCGTAGCCGACCACGATGGAGGGGCGGAGCGCGGACCACGTCCACGCCTTGCCCTGCTGGCGCCGCTCCAGGAAGTCCTGCTGCTCCACGTTGAACTCGGGAGGCATGTGCGGCGCGTCCGTCTCCCGGGCGGGCGTCTTGAACGGGCCCAGGTGCGCGCCGTAGACCTTGTAGCCCTGCATCAGGTTGATGTGCTGGAGGTTCCTGGCGACAGGTTCCACCGCATCCACCACGTTGACGAGCATGGCCACGTTGGGCGCCACCAGCTCCGCGGCAGTCGGCCGGTCCTGGAAGGCGGCGTAGAAGATGTGCGTCACCTGCGTCAGTTCGCCCAGCTTCTTGCGGCTGTCGTTCGCGTCGAGCAGGTCCACCGGGATGTAGCGAACGCCCTCCCGGGACGCGCCTCCGCGACGCGACAGCCCGATGATCTCCCAACCTCCGAGCGCCTCCAGGTGCTCGATGAGGTTGAGGCCGGCGATTCCTTGGGCCCCGACAACCAGGGCCACGTTCTTGGGGGAAGACATGGGGTTCTCCATGCGGCCCGACGTGGATCCGTTCCGGGGCCGCACGGGTCTAGTATTCGTGGGCCTTGTCCCCGGGTAGAGCGGTCCCAGGCACAAGGCTTGTGAGTTCAATTCAATGGCGCGTCTGGAAATCAATCGCTCCGGGGAGATGGAGGTCTTCGTCCGGGTCGTGGAGCAGGAGGGCTTCTCCGCGGCGGCGCGCACGTTGCGGATGACGCCGTCGGCGGTCAGCAAGCTCGTCGCGCGGTTGGAAGCCCGCCTGGGAGCGCGGCTGGTGCACCGCAACACCCGTGGCTTCCAGCTCACCTCCGAGGGCTGCGTCTTCTACGAGCGCAGCGTGCAGGTGCTCGCGGAGCTGGAGGCCGCCGAGCGGGGAGTCACGTCGCATGACGCCCCCTCGGGCCGGGTGCGCGTGAACACCAACGTGCCGTATGGGACGCACGTCCTTCTGCCGCACGTGCCCGCGTTCCAGGCCCGCTACCCGGGTATCCGGCTGGACATCGGGCTCACGGATCAGGTGGTGGACCTGCTGGAGGACCGCGCGGACGTGGCCATCCGTGCGGGCCCGCTCAAGTCGTCCAATCTCATCGCGCGGAAGCTGGGAGAGACCCGCTTCCACGTCGTCGGCTCACCGGCGTACCTGAAGCTCGAGGGAACGCCCAGGACGGTCGCGAACCTGGAGAAGCACAACCGCCTGGGCTTCAGCTACACGCGCTTCGCGCAGCACTGGTCCTTCGTGGAGCGCGGTGCCCCGCTCTCCATCCCGTGCGTCGGTAACGTGCAGGTCAGTGACGGAGAGGCGGTGCGGCATCTGGCCCTCGCGGGAGCAGGACTCGCTCGGCTCCCCGTGTTCATGGTCCGCGAGGACCTTCGGGCAGGACGGCTGGTCGTGGTGATGGAGGACCGCAACCCCGGGGACACCGAAGCCTTCCATGCGGTGTTCCTCGATCCCGCGAGGCAGCTCCCGGCACGCATCCGCGCGTTCCTCGACTACTTCGGCGAAGTGGGGCTGGGTGAGCAGACTCCACCTTGATGCGAGCGAATTTCGATAGGTGCCAATCAGCCCCTGCCCTCAACCATCGAGCCAGTAGTAGTCGTCCCCGCTGGCCAGCGCCTTCTCCAGAAACTCGCTAAAGGACGATGCGATGATGCGGCTGTGGACCGGGTCCGGGAACGTCCCGTGGTACCCATCTCGTAGCGGATAGCATCCGTCCTTCTTCTGCGACACGTCGACCAGAACGAAGTCCGTGTCCTGGAGGTCCACGAGCGTGTACCAGGTCGCGGGACCATTCGCGTCCTCGTCCCGCCCCTGGATGGCCACGCGTCCGCGGCGAACCTGGGCGAGTGGGAGGATCCAGAAGTTGGTGTCCGGCCAGGGCATGAAGAGGGCTGCGCCATCGCAGTGCAGGTAGAAGGCGCGGAGATCCTCGTCGAGCCTCCATCCCACGCGAGCCTCGAAGGCCGCGAGAGCCTCGGCAGTGGCGGGAGGATTCGGGAAATGGCGCTGGTCGACTTCCGCGAGCAGGCGCTGCATGGGCGTGGACATGGGCACCAACCTCAATCCGCGTACGGGCGCTCAGGACCCGGCGTGAGCCACTTCCCGCCGGGAGCGTAGCAGGCCGGGTACTCGGTGTTGATGGTGGTGTGCACGTCATCGGGGACGGGCAGGACATTGCCGGGCGCCGTCGGGTCCCCTCCATGGAGGAAATCCCGCAGGTGGTGGCCGGGCCACGCACGTCCCGCCGTGTTCGGCCAGGTGCCAAGCTCCTTCGCCCACTCCTCACGGAAGCGGATGCGTGAGCGCGACCACACTTTCCGAAGACTCTCCGGGTCGGCAACCGTCGGGTAGTCGCAGCAACAATGCGTGATGGCCATCCGCCCACCGGCCTCCGCGGGCATGAGCAGGAAGCGCCCTTGCCAGTCCCCCTTGATGTCGGCCAGCCCCATGCAGCCCATGAGTTGGTAGCCCTGTGCCGCGCACTTCGACTCGCAGCGGGACAGGAACGCGGCGCTGCACTGCCATGGCCCGTAGTAGATGGTTGTCCGGAGTTGGCCGCCCTCTGGCGTGGCGAAGATCGGGCTGACCCACTTCGCGCGCGCAGGACTGCCGCCACCGCCGACGGTGGCCGAGCCGCATCCGAATAACGTAGTGACGACGACCGCAAGAGCAGCACGCCTGATTGTCTGGGGCGCTTTCACGGTATGCGGTGATAGCGCGGCCTACGCATGTCCGCCAACAGCTCGGGCTAACGCAAGCCCACGGCCGCGACCTGTCCCGGCGCACCTTCCACGCCGTGCAGGAACGTGTGCTGCTCCACGTGCACGGCCTCATGGAAGTCAGGCTCTCCGGTGCCGTCATTCCAGTCCACGCGGTCCATGCGGATGACGCGCGAGGAGTACGGCAACAGCGTCGCCGGATCCGTCACCAACTCCAGCTCCACGTGCGCGTACCGTCCCTGCGTCTCATCCGTCTGTCCCACGGGCTCCCGAACGATCTTCAGCCTCGCGCACCGGGGCTCTGGAACCGCGTCGGAGCAGGCCACTCCGACGTCCAGCCGGACGCGCTCCTCGGCGGGGACCTCCTCGGTCTTCTTGCGGCCCGTGCCTACGGACATCGTCGTCGCCACGACCTCCGTCCGCCCTGGCTTGAAGCGCGCCCCGTGCCAGCTGCCCACCCACTCGTTCCACCGGTTGCGGGCCTCCCGCTCCAGGCCGTTCGTGAGCGCCTTCGCCATCTGCGCCTTCTTCCGCGGGCTGACCGGCAGCGCGTCCAGCAGGTCCTGGCCGGGGCCGTCCTCCAGCGGATCAATCCCCTGGAAGTCCCCCTGCGCGTCGATGATGGACGTGGCCAGCGGCTCCACGAAGGCAGGGAAGGGGGCTTCGATGATCTCCACGTCCTGGATGATCAACCGCCGACGCCCCTCCTCATCCACCGGCCCGAGCCGCATCGCGTACCGGCGCTGCGCCGTCATCCGGCCGCTCCAGTCCGTCCGCACGTCCACCGTGTGCATCACCCGGATGGTCGCCTGCTCCGGCCAGCCATAGCGCAGCGTCACCAGGTCCTTCCCCTGCGCGCCTCCGACCGTGGCGCAACCGAAGACCCCGGAAGACAGCGCTGCGATGACGAGCCACGGGCGCGGGAAGAAAGTCATGTCCCGCCACGATAACAATGCCCGGCGGGCCGCGCGGCACGGCGTGAAGCCCGGGCCGCGCGAACCGGACACTCGGCGACGCGCTCAGGCCAGCGCCGCCTGTGTGCCGCGCCGCAGGCCCGCGTACTCCAGCGCCGCGAACACCGCGACCGCCAGCGCCTGCGCCGTGACGAACGCCACCCCCAGCCCCGTGGGCGCCGTCGGGCCGTGCGTCATCAGGAGCACGCTGTCCACCACCCACAGCGCGTTCACCGCGACCACGAACCACACCGGCCACGAGGGCAGGGTCTCCCTCGCCGCCAGGTAGCCGAGCAGCAGCGCGAAGGGGATGAGCCCCAGCCCCGCCGCGCGCAAGAGTCCCGGCTCCAGGCCCAGCAGCGGCCCCAGGGGCCCGGCGGCCACCGCCATCAACAGGCCCATGGCTCCACTGGCGACACCGTCCAGCAGCAGCGCGCGGCGCAACAGGCTTCCCGACACGTTCTTGACGCTCATGGCACACGTTTCCTTGCGAAGGGGTGGAAGCGGCGGCGGCCGTGAGGCCGTCCGTCGTTGATGGACAAGATGCGAGCCGGCCCGCGCGGTGTCGATTACCTCCGAGGGAATGGAAGCGCTGACGTGGGCCCCCTATCTTCCCGGCCATGACGAGCCTTCAGCAGAGCCGTCCCGTGGGAGAGCTGCTGCGCGGCTGGCGTCAGCGGCGCGGGCTGAGCCAGATGGACCTCGCGTTGCGCGCGGAGGTCTCCACCCGACACGTGAGCTTCCTGGAGACCGGCCGCTCCCAGCCCAGCCGCGAGATGCTGCTCCACCTGGCGGAGGAACTGGACGTGCCCCTGCGCGACCGCAATGGACTCCTCGTGGCGGCGGGCTTCGCCCCCGTCTTCTCCGAGCGCCCCCTGGATGACCCCGCGCTCACCGCCACGCGCGAGGCCGTGGAGCTGGTGCTCGCGGGCCATGAGCCGTACCCCGCGCTCGCGGTGGACCGGCACTGGACGCTCGTCACCGCGAACCGTGCGGTCGGCGTCCTGCTGGCGGACGTGGCGCCCCAGATGCTCCAGCCGCCCGTCAACGTCCTGCGCCTGAGCCTGCACCCGAACGGGCTCGCGCCGCGCATCGAGAACCTGCGCCAGTGGCGCGACCACGTCCTCACCCGGCTGCACCGGCAGGTGGACGCCAGCGCGGACGCCACGCTCGCGGCGCTCCTGGAGGAACTCAAGGGCTACCCGGTGCCGGAGGCCGCCCCGGACGCGAAGGCGCGCGACTTCGCGGGCGTGGTGGTGCCCCTGCGCGTGCGCACGTCGCTGGGGCGGCTGTCCCTCTTCAGCACCACCACCGTGTTCGGCACGCCCGTGGACATCACGCTCGCGGAGCTGGCCATCGAGTCGTTCTTCCCGGCGGATCCCGACACGGCGGAGGCGCTGCGGCGGGCCGCCACGGCGCGGGCCCGCCAGGACACCTGAGGCGCTACGGCTTCACGCGCACCGTGCGCAGCGCCGTGCCCCAGGAGACGACCTGATCCAGGAGCGTGTTCACCTGCTTCTCCTTGGCCGGGTCCGGCTTGAAGACGGTGTAGTGCTCGAAGTCGGTGGACAGGAACAGCTGCACCTGCGCGCGCACCGTGGCCAGCTGCAGCTCCGCGGCGACCAGGCGCAGCTGCTCCACCGCGCGCACGCCGCCCGCGCTGCCGTAGCCCACGAATCCGGCGGCCTTGTTGTTCCATTCGCCGTAGACGAAATCGAGCGCGTTCTTCAGCGCGCCGGACGTGCCGTGGTTGTACTCGGGCGTGACGAAGACGTAAGCGTCGTACCCGGCCACCGTCGCGGCCCACTTCTGGGTGTGCGGCTGGGTGTACTTGCCCGTGGACGGCGGGGACGGTTCGTCCAGCAGGGGCAGGTGGAAGTCCTGGATGTCGACGATGTCGTACGTGGCGTCGCCGCGCTTCTTCGCGATGTCGTGCACCCAGCCTGCGACTTTGTCCGCCTTGCGGCCGGGGCGCGTGCTGCCAACGACGATGGCCACCTTGATCATGTGCGAGGGGCTCCTGGAAAACGGGTAGGACGTCCGCCCGGCATCTTCCCCGCGTCCGCCCGGAGGCAGGGAGCTGTTCGCCCGGGGTGTGTCCTGATTCGACCAGAGCCCGGCGCGTCCGCCCGGAAGGTGGCGCAAGCCCCGACCCTGGGCTAAGCGTACAGGCAACTTCCCCGGCTGCTTCCTTGCACCGGGGCGGCTCCTCCGATACCGATCCCCGACCGTGAACGACGACACGCCTGATTCCGCGCAGGAGCTGGCCGACGTGCTCCAGGACGTGCGCCGCCACCTCCTCTGGCAGGAGGAGACCGCGGGCCGCTCGCTCCTCGTCGACGCGAAGGTCGCCGCCGAGCTCCAGCAGCAGCGCGCCGCCGCCTCCTCCGTGCGCTCGATGATTGCCCGGACCAAGGCCCCCGAGCCGGCCGCCGCCCCCCCGCCTCCCCGGCCCCCGCCGGAGTCGCCGACGCGCGACGCGCTGCACGCCGCGATGAAGCAGCCGCTGGGGGCTCCCCGTCCGCTGGCCGCGCCGCCTCCCGCCGCCCCTCCTCGCGCGCCCGTGGCCGCGTCGCGCCCGCTGGCCTCCGACGCCCCGGCCCCGGGGATGCTGCTGGACGTGCCCAGGTCGACGCCCCGCTACAACGGCGCGCTGCCCGGCGTCGTGGAGGGCGAGCGCCCCACGCTGGATCAGATCCGCCGCGAGCTGGGCGACTGCCGGCGCTGCAAGCTGTGCACCGGCCGCAAGAACATCGTGTTCGGCTCCGGCAACCCGCGCGCGGACCTGGTGTTCGTGGGTGAGGGCCCGGGTGAGAACGAGGACCTCCAGGGCGTGCCCTTCGTGGGCGCCGCGGGCGACCTGCTCACCAAGATGATTGGCGCCATGGGCTTCACCCGGAACGACGTCTACATCGCCAACGTCGTGAAGTGCCGCCCGCCCGGCAACCGCAACCCGGAGCCGGATGAGATCGCCGCGTGCGAGCCCTTCCTGCGCTCGCAGTTGCTCGCCATCCAGCCGAAGGTCATCGTCGCGCTGGGCAAGTTCGCGGCGCAGACGCTCCTCCGGGACACCACCCCCATCACCCGCATGCGGGGCCAGTGGCGCGAATACGAGGGCATCCAGCTCATGCCCACCTTCCACCCCGCGTACCTCCTGCGCAACAGCGCGGAGAAGCGCAAGGCGTGGGAGGACCTGCAGCAGGTGATGAAGCTGTTCGGCAAGCACCCGGGCGCCGGCGCATAGACCGCGCGGCGCACCGCGACGACCAGGAGTGGGACCGATGAAGGGCGTGCTCGAGACGCGTGAAGTGCAATCCCCCGCGCTGGAGAACAACCCGCTGGGAGATCCGGCCCGCCGCCGGCTCACCGTGTACCTGCCGCCGGGCTACGCCGCGGGCACGCAGCGCTACCCGGTCGTCTACTTCCTGCACGCCTTCGGCAACGGCGGGGGCTCGTGGACCAACGCGTCCGGCTTCTCGCCGTCCGTGCCGGACCGCCTGGACGCGCTCATCGAAGCCGGCACCATCCCGCCCGTCATCGGCGTCTTCCCGGACGCGTGGACGAAGCTGGGCGGCAGCCAGTGGGTGAACAGCGACGCCATCGGCCGCTACCGCGACTACCTCATCAAGGACGTGGTCGGCTTCGTGGACAAGACCTTCCGCACGCTGCCGAAGGCCGCGTCGCGCGCGGTGGTGGGCCACAGTTCCGGCGGCTACGGGGCGCTGGTGATGGGCCGCTACCACCCGGA
Organism: Corallococcus caeni; assembly: GCF_036245865.1. NCBI lineage: Bacteria > Pseudomonadati > Myxococcota > Myxococcia > Myxococcales > Myxococcaceae > Corallococcus > Corallococcus caeni. The sequence continues at coordinate 322,175 of NZ_BTTW01000007.1, forward strand.
GGTGTTCTCCCTGGTGGGCGCGCACGCGCCGGACTCCTACTTCGAATATTCGTACCTGCCGGACCTGCCCAAGGCGGCCACCGCGCTGATGAAGGCGGGCGGCGTGGACACGTGGGTGACGGAGCTGCGTCAGCGCGCGCGGGACACCAAGGTGCGCGGCGACGACTTCCCGGTCATCAACATCCTGGCGATGGCGGCGGCGTACTCACCCAAGAAGGGCGAGCCGCTCAACCTGGAGCTGCCCTTCGAGCAGCACAACGCGAAGCTGCGTCTGGACGTGTGGAACCGGTGGCTGGTGCACGACCCCGTGCGCTTCGTGCCCAAGTTCCTGGACTCGTTCCGCAAGCTCAAGACGGTCTACCTGGACGCCGGCACCCGCGACGAGTTCAACCTGCGCTGGGGCACGCGCATGGTGGCGGACGACCTCAAGGCCGGCGGCGTCGACGTGGTGCACGAGGAGTTCGAGGACGGGCACTCGGGCGTGTCGTACCGCTTCGAGCGATCGCTGTCGGTCCTGGTGCCGCGCCTGGCCGCGGACTGATAAGGGGGGGCCATGGATACGTACGGACTGTCACGCGTCGTCGGTGAGAAGGGCGTGCTGCCGCAGCGCGCGCGCAAGCTGGACCCCTCGCTGCCGTGCGGCGAGGCGGAGCTGCTCATCGACGTGGAGAGCCTCAACATCGACGCCGCGTCCTTCAAGCAGATCAAGGACGACGTGGGCGGAGACCCCGCGCGCATCGCGGGGCGCATCCAGGACATCGCGCGCGAGCGCGGCAAGATGCAGAACCCCGTCACCGGCTCGGGCGGAATGCTCATTGGCCGCGTGAAGGAGCTGGGCGCGAAGCACCCCGCGAACGGCGTGCTCAAGCCGGGCGACCGCATCGCCACGCTGGTGAGCCTGACGCTCACGCCGCTCGTCATCGAGGAGGTGAAGGCGGTGCACGCGGACATCGACCGCGTGGACATCCGCGGTCACGCGCTGCTCTTCGCGAGCGGCATCTACGCGAAGCTGCCCTCGGACATGCCGGACACGCTGTCGCTGGCGGCGCTGGACGTGTGCGGCGCGCCCGCGCTGGTGGCGCGCCACGTGCGCCCGGGCATGACGGTGGCGGTGCTGGGCGCGGGCAAGAGCGGCGCGCTGTGCCTGGCGCAGGCCCGTCGCAGCCTGGAGAGCCGCGGCAAGCTGCTGGCGCTGGACATCTCCCAGAAGGCGCTGGACGCGCTGTCCGCCATCGGCCTGTGCGACGAGGCCCTGAAGGTGGACGCCACCCAGGGCGTGGACGTGATGGAGGCGGTACAGAAGGCGACGGGCGGTCAGCTCTGCGACCTGGTCGTCAACTGCGCCAGCGTGGGCAACACGGAGATGGCGTCGCTGCTGTCCGTGAAGGACGGCGGCACGGTCATCTTCTTCTCCATGGCCACCAGCTTCACCACGGCGGCCCTGGGCGCGGAGGGCGTGGGCAAGGACGTCACCATGCTCGTGGGCAATGGCTACGTGCCCGGCCACGCCGCCCTCACGCTGGAGCTCTTGCGCACCGAACCGGCGCTGCGGCAGCTCTTCGAGGCCCGCTACATCTAGGGCTTGAGGAAGGCCGTGTGCACGGCCTGCATCAGCGGGTCCTGGGGGCCGCCCGCCAGGGTCTTGGGCATGTGGCCCTGGTTGATGGTCCAGATGATGCTGCCGCCCAGGCCCTTCTCCCTTGCCCAGCGGCCCTTCTCCGACACGGACGCGACGTCCTCGTAGGAGATGTAGTTGCAGGACTGCGGGCCGTACGCGGTGGGGAAGGAGAGGTAGGGCGCCTTGGCGACGTCGTCCCAGCGGTACGCCTCCGGCGAGTAGTAGAGCGACTGGATGTTGGCGTAGCTCATCGCGTTGTCGCTCTGCTCCTCCACGATGCCGTCGCGCCCGTCCAGCGGGGTGCCCGGCTCCGTGATGCCCTTCCAGCAGGTGCCGAAGAAGCCCACGCCCACGCCCAGGCGCTGCGGGGGCACGCCCGCGTCCAGGAACGCCTGCACGGAGCTGGCGACGGAGCTGGGGTGTCCGCCGCTCTCCCCGAAGAGGGCGCTGGAGTGCCAGCTCTCCCACTGCCCCCAGTGGCCGCTCATCTTGTAGGCCATCACGTTCATCTGGTCGACGCGGGCCGCCAGCTGCCGGTGGAACTCCGCGTCCACCTTGCCCAGCGCGAAGTTGGAGTTCACCCAGCCCACGGGCACGGTGATGACGATGTTCTCGTCCGCGGCGCGCAGGTCGTCCAGCAGCGCCAGCAGCGGCGCACTGTCCTGCGGCAGGAGGATGGGCTCCCAGTCCACGTCCACGCCGTCGAACTGCAGCTCGCGCATCGTGGTGATGATGTTGCGCACGAAGTTGCGGCGCTTCTCCAGCGTCTCCGTCGCGCCCTTGAAGCCGTCGTACTCGCCCATGCCGCCCAGCATCAGCAGCGCCTTCTTGCCGGCCGCGTGCGCCCGGTGCGCCAGCGCCCGGGCCATCTTCGGCCCCTCCACGGCGTCCACGTCGAAGTCGGTGTAGAGCGTGCCGTCGATGCGCGGGCGGATGCGGCCCACCACCACGTGCGTGAGCAGCGACATGTCCACGGAGTCCACCGGGTACAGGTCGCGCTGGTAGCCCACCCAGTAACCCATCACCCAGCTCGTGGGCGCGCCGCCCGGACGCGGCGTCACCTGGGCCGTCTGGCGCGAGCACGGGCCTTCGCCCATCTCGTTGGCCGCGCAGACGGTGAACGTGTACGCGGTGCCGTTGTCCAGGTTCTCGATGAGCGTGCCCGACGCGGGCGCGTCCACCCGCTTCACCCGGCCGCCCGGCTCCGCCATGACCTTGAAGTACGACAGCGGCCGGCCGCCGTAGCTCGAGGGCGCCAGCCAGCTCACGTACGCCTGGCCGTTGCCCGCGGTGGGCACCACCGAGCGCGGCTGTCCCGGCGCCGTCGGCTTCGGGATGCTCATGCCCGCCTGCGGCGTCACCAGGTCCGTCTCCACGGAGGCCTGGCCCTCGCCCATCGCGTTCACCGCGGAGACCTTGAAGACGTAGGTGAAGCCGTTGTTCAGCCCCAGCACCGTGGCCTGCGTGTCGGGCACCTTCACCAGCGCGCCGCCGCACTCGGGCACGCAGCGCACGACGTAGTAGAGCAGGGGGCTGCCGCCATCCGCGGGCGGCACGGTCCACGTCACCAGCGCGGAGGCGTCTCCGGCCTGCGCGACGACCTGCTTCGGCGCCTCTGGAGGCGTGAGCGGCGGGGGCTTCGCGTCCGGCCCGCCGCCGAAGTCGCAACCGCTCAACATCACCGCGAGGGCCAATCCCACCCACCCACGCACTGGTATTGCCCGATGGCTGTTCATCCCTGCACTCCTGGAAGGACGCGGGATGTTATGCGGCCAACCCCCCACTCTGAGTCAAGGGTAGTTGGAAAAGTGCGGCAATTTTGTATGAGTTGGAATTCGTGTATTAAACCGACTAATCCCATTTCGTCAGAGAATCACAAAACCTCAGCGGTTGGGAAATCGCCCCCCTGAGAACGGCTGGTGTGGGGGGCGGCGGGCGCCACGGGGGCCTCCGGCGTCTGGGTCCGGGCCCAGTCATTGGCGGAGCGGCCGCTGGCGTCGCGCAGGGCAGGGGAGGCGCCCTGGTGGCGCAGCTGGTCGGCGACCTCCGTGCGGCCGAAGAGGACGGCGAACATCAGCGCCGTCTGGCCCAGGCGGTTGGTCTGGTCCACGGCGCAGGGCTGGGCGCTCAAGAGCTTCACCACGTCCGCGTAGCCCTTGAAGGCGGCGCCCATGAGCGCGGTGTTGCCCCGGCTGTCGCCCGCGCACGCGTCCGCCCCGGCGTCGAGCAGCGCCTGCACCGTCCGCGTGTGGCCGTAATAGGCGGCCAGGATGAGCGGGGAGAAGCCCCGCGCGTCGCGAGCCTCCACGGGCGTGCCGGCCTTGACCAGCCCCTCGACGATGTCCGTCTCGCCCTCGCGCGCGGCGGCGAGCAGGTAGCGCTCCGCATCACTGGTGGCGAGCAGCCGTCCGGTAGGCGTCGCCGGGGCGCGCAGGGACATCCACGCGGCGGTCAGCACCGTGCACACCAGCATCACCAGACCCAGCGAACCGAGCAGCAGCTTGCGAACCATGAGGGCGTCTCCAGGGGCCCCGCGTCCGTGCGGGGACGCGGGGCGGGCAAAGGGGGGAGGCAGCGGGACCGCCGAGGCGTCACCGGCGGCCCCGGGCGTCACGTCACGGCTGGTCGCGCGTGGACAGCGGCGCGAGGGTGGCCTTCGCGTCGTCCAGCTTCACGTTCACGGCCTTGGCCAGGCGCGTGCCGTAGTCCACGTTGGCCGCGTAGAAGTGGCCGACCATGCGCGCCTTGACCTTCGCGTCGCGCACCTGGCCCAGGTCGCCGGCCAGGTTCTGGATCAGCCGTTCCTTGGCGGCCGCGTCGAGCGACGTCCAGAAGGCGCCTGCCTGCGAGAAGTTGTCCGTCTTCTCGATGGGGCGCTGCTGCGTGGTGCCCGTCAGCGGTGCATTGGAGAAGAGGGCGGAGGGCGTGTCCGACGTCTCCCGCGTGACGCTGGGCTCGTAGTTCACGTCCGACTTCGTGTTGCCGCTGTTCATCGCGCCGGCCTGGCTGTTGTTGTTCACCGCGGCGCGCGCGCGGTTCACCGGCAGGGACAGGTAGTTGGCGCCCAGGCGGTAGCGCTGCGTGTCCGCGTAGGAGAAGAGGCGGCCCTGCAGCAGCCGGTCCTCGGACGGCTCGATGCCCGGCGGCATCACGCCCGGGGAGAAGGCGGACTGCTCCGTCTCCTCGAAGAAGTTGTCCGGCATCTTGTCGAGGGTGAACCTGCCCAGCTTCACCGGCGGCAGCTTGTCCTTGGGCCACTCCTTGGTGGCGTCCAGCGGATCGAACGCGAAGCTGTCCAGGTCCTTGGGGTCCAGCACCTGCACGCTCAGCTCCCACGAGGGGAACCTGCCGGCCTGGATGTTCGTGTAGAGGTCGTGCGTGGCGTGCTGGAAGTCCTGGCCGCCCAGCTTCGTGGCCTCCTCCGCGGTGAGGCCCTTCACGCCCTGCTGCGACTTCCAGTTGAACTTGACGTACTTCACCTGGCCCCTGGCGTTGACGAACTTGAAGGCGTGCACGCCGTTGCCGTCCATCTGCCGGTAGTTCGCGGGGATGCCCAGGTCCGAATAGAGCTGGGTGAGCATGTGCGTGGACTCGGGCTGGTGGCTGAAGAAGTCGAAGTAGCGGCCCGGGTCTTGCCGGTTGGTGACGGGGGACGGCTTCAGCGAGTGCACCATGTCCGGGAACTTGATGGCGTCCCGGATGAAGAAGACGGGCAGGTTGTTGCCGACCAGGTCCCAGTTGCCCTCGTCCGTGAAGAACTTCAGCGCGAAGCCGCGAGGGTCGCGCAGCGTCTCCGGCGAGCCGCTGGGGTGGATGACCGTGGAGAAGCGCACGAACATCGGCGTCTTCTTGCCCTTCTGGGAGAAGACGGACGCGCGCGTGAGTTGGGAGAAGTCGCCGTAGCTCTCGAAGGAGCCGTAGGCTCCGACACCGCGTGCGTGCACCACGCGCTCCGGGATGCGCTCACGGTCGAAGCGCGCGAGCTTCTCGATGAGGGCGAAGTCCTCCAGGAGGATGCCGCCCCGCGGGCCGGCCGTCTTGGAGCTCTGGTTCGTGCCCAGCGGCGCGCCCGAGTCGGTGGTGATGGGAGGAGGGTTGCCGGCGGCGAGGACGGGAGCGCCGGACAGCAGGACCGCGAGCATCAACGAGCGTCGGTTCAAGGGAACTCCTGGGATCTACGGGGGAACCGGAGCGACCCCAGAGCACTCCTCGTGCCGACCTCATGATTCATGTGATTTCAATGGGTTGGACGTGGATGGCCGAGTGGAATCACCGACCATTCGGTGGATGAACCGAAATGGCGGTGGTATTCGTCACCGCCTTGTCGGTGGCGGAGTGTGCAGCGAAGTTTCGGTGGAGGGATGTCCGCGTGATGCGTCTCGCCATTCGAGAGGCGCGGTGCGGCATCGTTTGCTGATGGTACGGGCACCGCGATCTTGAGCCGAAGGACGCTGCGCTCGGGTAGGGTGCGCGCATGTCAGGCCCGTTTATCGACGACGCGCGGATTGCCGAGGCGCGCAAGCTGGCGGACGAGATCGTCAATCCGATCTTCGACCTCATCCAACGCAACACCACTGTCTCCAATGAGCGCACCGTGTTGCGCTTCTTTGGAATCTCCGGCGCGGGGGCTCGCGGCGTGCCGCTGGCCAACCTCATGGTGGACAAGCTGCAGTCCGCCAGGGTGCTCAACCGGGGCGCCGCCTACTGGTACGGCCGCGCGCTGCAACTGGGCGCCAGCAGCCCGCTGGACGCCGTGGAGCGCATCACCGCGCTGCCCACGGACAAGCTGGGCCCGCTGTCGCCAGAGATGGAGGGCAACCTGCGCGACGCCGTGCGCGAGGAGGCCCGCGCGGCGATGACGGAGCTCAAGGCCCGCATCGCCCAGCGTAACGCCCTGCGCGAGCAGTTCCCCATGTCCCCCGCGCCGCACAAGTACGTCATCGTCGCCACCGGCAACATCTACGACGACGTGGACCAGGCCCGGGCGGCGGCGCAGGCGGGCGCGGACGTCATCGCGGTCATCCGCTCCACGGCGCAGTCGCTCTTGGACTACGTGCCCCACGGCGCGACGACGGAGGGCTACGGCGGCACCTACGCCACCCAGGAGAACTTCCGCGTGATGCGCGAGGCCCTGGACGACGAGAGCCGCAAGCTCAAGCGCTACATCCAGCTCACCAACTACTCGTCCGGCCTGTGCATGTCGGAGATCGCCTTCTGCGCGGCCTACGAGAAGCTGGACATGCTCCTCAACGACGCGATGTACGGCATCCTCTTCCGCGACATCAACATGCGGCGGACGTTCATCGACCAGTACTTCAGCCGCCGCATCTGCGCCCTGGCCGGCATCATCATCAACACCGGCGAGGACAACTACATCACCACCGCGGACGCCTACGACGCGGCCCACACCGTCATCGCCAGCCAGTTCATCAACGAGTGCTTCGCCAAGCGCGCGGGCCTCAAGGACTGGCAGCTGGGCATCGGGCACTCGTACGAAATCGACCCGTACCGCGAGGACACGCTCCTCTTGGAGCTGTCGCAGGCGATGCTGGTGCGCCGCTGCTTCCCGGACGCGCCGCTCAAGTACATGCCGCCCACGAAGCACAAGGAGACGGACATCTTCTTCAGCCACGCGTACGACGTGATGGCGGACCTGGTGGCCATCTGGACGCGGCAGGGCATCCAGCTGCTGGGCATGATGACGGAGGCCATGCACACGCCGCTGCTCGCGGACCGGTACGTGGCGCTCAAGTCCGCGTCGTACATCCACCGCGCGGCGCGGGGCATCGACGAGGAGTTCACCGTCCGCGAGGACGGGAAGATCGCCAACCGCGCACGCGAGGTCTTCGCCAAGGCGGAGGAGCTGCTGCGCGAGTGCCACTCCGAGGGCATGGTGGCGGCCATCGGCAAGGGGCGCTTCGGCGACGTGAAGCGCGAGGAGACCGGCGGCAAGGGGCTGGATGGCGTGCTGGAGAAGGCCCCGGATTACTTCAACCCGTTCCTGGAAATGCTGGAGGCGACATGATCCTGAGTACCTTTCTGGCCGTGATGGTGGCCGCGGGCGGCAGCGCGGATGCCTTGAGCAGCGTGACGGTGAAGACCATCGCGCTGAAGGCCCCGGCCGCGTGGACGCGCTCCAACATGGACGGCACGGAGAAGTTCCTGGCGCCCTCCGGCGACGCGTACTTCCTGGTGGACGTGGGCACGGTGCAGACCGCGGGCATGAAGGCGGAGCTGTGCCGCACGAAGATCCTCGCGAGCATCGGCGGTGACAGCTGGACCATGCTGAAGGTGGGCGGTCAGCCCGCGGCCACGAAGACGGATACGGACGCGGCGCCGGACGGCAGCGGCAACGTGGACACGGTGACGTACGTGGGGTGCAACGGGAAGACGACGTGGTCGGTGGTCTTCTACATGGAGCAGGGCAAGAAGGACCGTTTCGCCGCGGTGGCCGAGAAGGTGGGCACCAGCGTGTCGTTCACGCCGCCCAAGAACAAGAAGGGGTAGTTCGATGGTGAAGCCGAGCAAGCAGATCATCCGCCCCTACGGCGACCGTCGCGACGACGGCATGGTGCAGCTGTCGTTCACGCTGCCGGTGCCGCTGTCGGAGAAGGCCAAGGAGGCCGCCGCCCAGTTCACCAAGAAGATGGGCTTCACGGACGTGAAGGTGGCGGCCGCCGAGCGGGCCGCGGACCAGTACACGTTCTTCGTCGTCTACGCCCGCTCCAACGTGACGCTGGACTACGCGGAGATCGACGTGCCGGAGGTGGTGGTGCGCAAGATGGGGTTCGACGACCTCAACGCGCTCATCAAGGAGAAGGTCCGTCGCCGCATCGTCGTCTTCGGCGCGTGCACGGGCACGGACACGCACACGGTGGGCATCGACGCCATCCTGAACATGAAGGGCTACGCGGGCGACTACGGCCTGGAGCGCTACCCCGGCTTCGAGGCGTTCAACCTGGGCAGCCAGGTGCCCAACGAGGACCTCATCAAGAAGGCCACCGCGAAGCACGCGGACGCCATCCTCGTCTCGCAGGTCGTCACGCAGCGCGACGTGCACAAGGACAACTCGCGCCAGTTCATCGACGCGGCGAAGGCGGCGGGCATCCACGGCAAGACGCTGCTCCTGCTGGGCGGGCCGCGCGTGGACCACAAGCTGGCCCTGGAGCTGGGCTTCGACGCGGGCTTCGGGCCGGGCACCAAGCCGTCCGACGTGGCCAACTACATCGTGCACGCGGTGATGAAGAAAGAGGGCACGGAGTCCGCGGACTCCCACTACCAGGGGGAACCCACGTGAGCACTGGGACGAAGGCGGTACTGCGGCTGCGCATGGGCAGCCACGACGCGCACTACGGCGGCAACCTGGTGGACGGGGCGCGGATGCTCGGTCTGTTCGGGGACGTGGCCACGGAGCTGTGCATCCGCTCGGACGGGGACGAGGGGCTGTTCCGCGCCTACGACTCCGTGGAGTTCCTGGCCCCGGTGTACGCGGGCGACTTCATCGAGGCGGAGGGCGAGATCATCAGCGAGGGCAACACGTCGCGGAAGATGCGCTTCGAGGCTCGCAAGGTCATCAAGCCCCGGCCGGACGTGAACGACTCGGCGGCGGACGTGCTGCCGGAGGCGGTGGTGGTGTGCCGCGCTTCGGGCACGTGCGTGGTGCCCAAGGACAAGCAGCGGGTGAAGCGATGAGCAAGCCCATGGTCCTCACCGCCGCCCTGGTGGGCGCGGAGACGACGCGCGAGCAGACGCCGTACCTGCCCATCACCGCGGAGGAGATTGCTGAAGACGCGGCGAAGTGCCGCGAGGCCGGCGCGGCGATGGTGCACATCCACGTGCGCACGGCGGAGGGCAAGCCGTCGCAGGACGCGGAGCTGTTCCGCGCGGCCATCCGCGCCATCCGCAAGCGCACGGACGTGCTCGTCCAGGTGTCCACGGGCGGCGCGGTGGGCATGGACGTGGACGAGCGGTGCGGCGGGCTGACGCTCACGGGCGCGGACAAGCCGGACATGGCCACGCTCACGACGGGCACGGTGAACTTCGGGGAAGAGGTGTTCTGGAATCCCCGGCCGCTGGTGCGCGACATCGCGAAGCGCATCAAGAGCATCGGCCTCAAGCCGGAGCTGGAGTGCTTCGACGTCGGGATGATCGACGAGGCGCGCTACCTGGCGAAGGAGGGGCTGGTGGAGCTGCCGGCGCACTTCGACTTCGTGCTGGGCGTGCCGGGCACGCTCCAGGCGCGGCCGGAGGTGCTGGACTTCATGATCGCCGCGCTGCCGGAGGGGAGCTCCTGGACGGTGGCGGGCGTGGGGCGCCAGCAGCTCCCGTTCGTGGACGAGGCCGCGAAGCGCGGCGGCAACGCGCGCGTGGGCCTGGAGGACAACATCTACCTGTCCAAGGGCGTGCTCGCGAAGGGCAGCTTCGAACTGGTGGCGGAGGCCGCGAAGCGCGCCCGTGCCGCCGGCCGTGAGCTCGCGACCCCCGAGCAGGCCCGGCAGCTGCTGCGCCTGGGCTGAGGCTCCAGGCGTTTGAAGGTGAGGCCCGGGAGCGGACGACGCCCCGGGCCTTCGCGTTTCAAGAGCGGTGAGGTCATCCGGGCCCGGCAGCAGCCACCGGTGGCCGCGCCCTCCGCGCGACGCTTGTCAGGAGTCCGGTGCGCATTTCGTCCCGCTGCCCGGCACGCAGCGCACCCGCGGACACCGCCCGTTCATCCGGCTGTCCACCCGGGACGGCTCGGGCATCATGCCGCGCATTCCTCCCGGCCTGACGGGAGCCCACGGGGAGTCGCGAAGCGATGGACACGGGACTGCAGGGCAAGGGTGTGCTGGTGACGGGCGGCGCGGGCGGCATCGGCTCCGCGCTGGTGCGCGCGTTCGCGGGCGAGGGCGCGAAGGTGGCGGTGCACTACCACCGCAGCCAGGAGAAGGCGGGGGCGCTCGCGCGCGAGGTGGGCGGCACGTCCGTCCGCGCGGACCTCACCATGGAGGCGGACGTGGACGCGCTGGTGCCGCAGGCGGTGAAGGACCTGGGCCGGCTGGACGTGCTGGTGTGCAACACCGGCGTCTATCCCGCCCCCGACGAGCCGCTGTGGACGATGTCGCTGGAGCGCTGGCGCCGCACGCTGGCGCAGAACCTGGACAGCGTGTTCCTGAGCTGCCGCGCGTTCCTGCGCCACGTGGAGACCACGGGCACGGGCACCATCGTCATCATCAGCTCCACGGCGGGCCTCTTCGGCGAGGCGGGCCATACGGACTACGCGGCGGCGAAGGGGGCCCTGGCGGCGGGCTTCGTGAAGAGCCTGAAGAACGAGCTGCACCGCATCGCGCCCATGGGCCGCGTCAACGTGGTGTGCCCGGGCTGGACGGAGGTGGACCGCAACCGCGCCAGGTTGGTGGACCCGGAGTTCGTCGGCCGCGTCACGCGGACGATGCCGCTGCGCAAGGTGGGGCAGCCGGAGGACGTGGCGCGCGTCGTCGTGACGCTCGCGTCGGATCGCATCTCCGGCCACGTGACGGGCGAGGTCGTCACCGTGGCTGGAGGCATGGAAGGAAGGGTGCTGCATGAAGACTGACCTGGACGTGCGGACGTACAACCGCGATGCGTGGAACGGCGAGGTGGGCCGGGGCAATCCGTGGACGGTGCCGGTGTCCCCGGAGGTCATCGCCGCCGCGCGGCGGGGGGACTGGAGCGTGGTGCTCACCCCGACGAAGCCCGTACCGCGCGCGTGGTTCGGGGAGCTGAAGGGAAAGGACGTGCTGGGCCTGGCTAGCGCGGGCGGCCAGCAGTGCCCGGTGCTCGCGGCGGCGGGCGCACGCGTCACCGTGTTCGACAACTCGCCCGCGCAGCTGGCGCAGGACCGGAAGGTGGCCGAGCGCGAGGGCCTGACGCTCCAGTACGTGGAGGGCGACATGCGGGACCTGTCCGCGTTCGCCGACGGGAGCTTCGACCTCATCTTCCACCCGTGCTCCAACTGCTTCGTGGAGGAGATAAGGCCCGTTTGGCGCGAGGCCTTCCGCGTGCTGCGTCCGGGCGGCGTGCTCTTGTCGGGCATCTGCAACCCGGTGCGCTACCTCTTCGACCCGGCCGAGGAGGAGAAGGGCGTGATGCGGCTGAAGTACCCGATGCCGTATTCCGACTTCACCAGCCTCACCGACGAGGAGCGCCGCCGCTACAGCGACAAGAATGAGCCCATGTGCGTGGGGCATTCGCTGGAGGACCAGCTGGGCGGCCAGCTGGACGCGGGCTTCGTGCTCACGGGTCTGTTCGAGGACAAGTACGAGGCGAAGGACCTGCTCTCCACGTTCCTGTCCACCTTCATCGCCACCCGGGCGCTGAAGCCCGCCGCGCGGTTGTGACACAGAAGAGCGTTGCGCTCGGGAGCCGTGAAAGCCTACAGGGAGGGGGTCCGGGTCTACCCGGACATTCCCCCTTTCGTAGGAGTCGTCCATGAAGCTGTCCCTGCGTCTCTCCGCTGTGTTGCTGATGGGTGTGTCGGTGCTGGGCCTGGGCTGTGAGGGTGCGGGCACGCGGGATCCGCTGAACGCCATTGAGGCGGGCGCCCAGGTGGCGGTGGAGCCCGCGCTGGCGGAGGTGAAGCAGGGCGCGGTGGGCGACACGGTGCTGCGCTGCACGCAGCCGCAGGACGGCAGCTACCTGGAGGTGGTCCAGACGGCCACGGGCTACGAGGCGGCCACGGTGACGGAGGCCTACGACCCGTGGGACTGCCGCTGCACCTACGAGCAGCGCACGGTGCTGGGGCAGTACACGCGGTGCAACCGCTCCACGGTGGACCCGCGCATCCTGAACTGCTTCCGCATCGAGTCCAACGGCACGACGGGCAAGGTGGTGCTGTCCACCACGCGCGTGCAGCGCACGCAGATGGTCATCGGCGGCACGCAGACGGTGTCGTACACGGACCTGAGCATCGCGGCCATCAACCAGGACCCGGGCCACACGCCGCGCCAGGACTTCAACTACAGCATGGCGGACTGCCAGTAACCGGCGTGCTCCCGGAGGCGATTTAACCTTTGGCGGGCTCCGGGGTCTTGAGTGTCAGAGCGCGACGGGAAGCAGGCTGCACGGCTGCTCCCGGAGCGTTTTGACCTGAACCCGGAGTCCACACACCATGTCGCTCAAGTCCATGCTTCGCGGTACCGCTGTCGCCACGCTGCTCCTCGCCGTGCCCGTGCTCGCCCAGACGGCCGCGCCGACCGACTCCGCCAACCAGGCCGGCCAGTGCGAGGGGCGCCGGGGCCGGCACGGCGGGGGCCACAAGTTCGGCCGCATGGAGCAGCGCCTGGACAAGCGGGTCGCCGAAGGGCGCCTGACGCAGGCCCAGGCGGACAGCTTCAAGGCGGAGGCCCGGCAGCTCCACGAGGAGATGAAGGCCGCGCGCGCCTCCGCCAACGGCCAGGTGGACGAGGCCCGGCGTGCGCAGTTCAAGGAGCGCCGCAAGGCCCTGAAGGAGAAGATCAAGGCCGCGCTGGCGCCCACGCAGCAGGGCGCATGAGGTCTTGCCGTGAATGGGGGACGTGACGCGAGGGCCCCGGCCGGCACAGACTGACCGGGCCCCTTCGTCCGCGGGAGTCCCCATGCTTCGCAGCCTCCTCGTCGCCGTCGTCGCCCTGACCGCTGGCTGCCGCGCGCACTCCAGCGCGACGCAGGTCGCGGTGGCTCGGCAGGCCCCGGTGGACGCGCCGGACGCGGCGGAGTCCCCGGTGGTGCTGGTGGCGGACGCGGAGCTCCAGCGCGTGCAGAAGCGCGCCCGGTACATCGTCGAATCGGAGCAGGGGGCCATCCGCGCCACGGACCTGCTGCTCGCGCGTCCGGACCTGGACCGCACGCGGATGAACTGGTTCTTCACCGTGCCGCGCGGCAACGCCTGGTACGCCGTCTTCGGCCGCTTCGACACGCAGAACGCCTTCGTCCCTGCGTACGCGTACCGCGCGCCCATCGAGTTCTCCGGCGAGATGGAGGACTTCCCCGTCGAGTCCCTGCCCGAGGGCATGGACGCGCTGGCCCGCGCGGTGAGCACCGCCTGCGAGCGCGTCTTCCAGGTGCACGGCCGCAAGCAGCTCAACCCCGTCGTGGTGGAGGAGGACGGCGGCATCACCGTGTACGTGCTCCAGGGCTTCGACGACTCGAACCTGTACCTGCTGGGCGGCGACTTCCGCTTCAAGTTCAGCAAGGACGGTCGCCAGCAGCTCCAGGAGCTGCCCCTGCACCAGGGGCTCATCCCCGTGTCGGTCGCGCCGGACGCGGATGGAGAGGTGCCTCCCTTCTCCGCGCACGCGCACGTGCTCTTCCCGGGACCGCTGGAGACGGAGCTCGCGCTGGTGATGCTCTATCCCGCGCTGGGGGGCCTCTTCGTCGGCGCGGCGGACCAGGACTGCGTCTACGCGCTGTCGCCGGACGGCACCATCCGCGCGGTGCGCCTGAGCCGCGAGGAGATCCTGCGTGAGCTGCGGCCGGACGGCACCTTCGCGCCGCCCGAGGCCCTGAAGGTCGAACCGGAACCCGGCGCGGACGTGGTGCTCTGAACAGCTCCTGGCTCCGCAGTGTTGAGCTTCGTTCACGCCTTTCCCGGCGGCCCGTCATTGCCAGTGGGCGCGGTGCTTGAGTTCGCGCCTCACGACAGGAGGACGCGAATGGCCTTGCAGAACGACTACCAGGACGTGCTGGACGTGGCGAAGAGCGTGGGCGCGAAGGTCGAAACGCGCGAGGAGAACGGCAAGCTCGTCATCAAGGGCTCCGTCGACCACGCCTTCGACCGCGATCGCATGTGGGATCAGATCAAGGCGAAGCACCCGAAGTGGAACGACGAGCTCATGGTCATGCTCACCGTGACCCACGCGGAGCCCTACGGCCTGCACACCGTGAAGTCCGGCGACACGCTCAGCAAGCTGGCCAAGGACATCTACGGGGACATGAAGCTGTACACGAAGATCTTCGAGGCCAACAAGGATCAGCTCAAGGACCCGGACCACATCAAGGTGGGCCAGGTCCTCAAGCTGCCGCCGAAGACCATCGCCAACAAGGCCTGAGCCTCGGCGCGGGACAGAGGCCCGTGCCGCCGGTGCATCAAGGGCAGTACGGGCACTCCACCGTGGCCTCGAGCTGGTCGTAGACGAGGCAGTTCTGGTCCGCGGCGCTGTCGTTCTTCTGCTGGCAGCGGTAGTTCCACACGGACGCGCACTGGCTGTAGACCTGCGCGTCGCCAGTGGGGCCCTGGTACGTGGACGTGCAGGTGCCGCCCGAGCTTCCACCCGACACGGTGCAGCTGTAGGGGTCCGTGCCGCTGGTGCACTTGAGGCCGGAGCAGGTGGTGCCGCTGCCCATCCACTTGCCTGAACAGCTGGAGGCGCTGGTGCGCTGATCACACAGCACGCGGTTCAGGCTCGAATCGTAGTAGGCGCACGCGCCGCTGCCGTTGCCGCCACCACCACCGCCGCTGGAGCCTCCGGAGGGCGTGCCCCAGCTCCACTCGGGCGACCTGGGCTCGGAGTAGGTGTCCAGCGTGACCGTGCCGTCCGGAAAGCCCACGTCCTCGCACGAGTCGCCCTCGAAGTAGCCGCAGTAGTCCCAGCCGTCGCACCAGAAGTCGCGGCACTCGTCCGCGGTGTCGTCGTTGCAGAAGTAGATGGACGAGCCATGGACGCAGGCGCCCTGTTCGGCAAAGCAGCCGGACAGCATGAGGCCCATCGCGAGGGACAGGAGGAGGGCGGACGTGGTGCGGCGAGGAGATGGGTTCATGGCGCCGGAGGGTAGCCGCAAGCCGCCGCTGGATTCAGCTGGGTCAGCGCCACCACGGGCGCTTAGAGCCCGCGCAGGCGCGCGGCCCAGGCGAGGTACGCGCCCCGCGGATCCACGAGCGGATCCCGGAAGAGGGCGCGGATGTCGGCGGTGTCCACCTGACCGGCGTCGAAGGCGCGGTAGAGGCTGTCCCCCAACAGGTAGCCCAGCGCGTGGCTGACGCCGTGGAACAGGCGGTCGCGGCGCAGGGGGAGGAGCTTCACGGCCTCGTCGGGGGCCTCGGACTCCGTGGCCTTGTGGGCGAGGACGAAGGCGGCGATCTGCCGCTCCAGGCCCCGGGCCTCGCCGAAGCGCCGGGCCCACTCCGTGACGTTGGGGCAGGTGCGGCGCGGGTTGATCAGCTTGGAGCCGAAGAAGCCCAGGGCCTCTTCCAGGCACCGCGCGTAGAAGGCCTCGGACGCGCCTCGCGGAGCGTCCATGGCGTCGCCCACGGCGCAGTGGCGCACGAAGTGGGCGGCCTCCTCCGCGGCGTGGTTGAGGGACAGCGACGCCAGCCAGGCCGTGCGCGCGCGGGGGATGTAGCCGCTCTCGCGCGACAGGATGTGCTTGCGCAGCTGGGACAGCTCCGCCTGGGTGAAGCGGCCGCGCCGGCGGATGCGGGCGAGCACGTCGCTGTCCGCCACCGTCGTCACCTCCACCGAGTCCAGCTCCCGGCCCACGGACACGCCCGCGAGCCCGCCGATGAGCTCCGCCATGTCGCGGAAGCGCTCCGCGGCGCTGCGGTCCAGCAGGGGCGCGTCGTCGCCTTCGGCCTCCAGGTAGTCCAGGAAGCTCTGCTGGCACAGGACAGGGGAGGCGTTCATCAGGCACAGCGCGCCGTCCGCCAGCTCCACGGCCTCCGCGCCACCCAGCCGGCCCTCGCGCGCGAGGCGCCACCAGAGGCCTTCGGCGTTCTGGTACACGACGAGCCCGCGGCGCGGATGCGCCTCACCCAGCGCGCGCTCCACCTGCGCGGGGAGGTGGCAGGGCGCGGCGTGGAACTGGCCCACCAGCACCATCACCAGCGGGACGTCCTCCGCGCGGGCCACGCGGGCGATGCGCTCAGCCGCGAAGGCGTCCCGCAGCGCGAGCGAGCGCTCTCCCTGGGCCCGCCGGTCGATGGCGGCCACCTGGAGCTTGTGGCGCTTCGCGAAGCCCAGCACGGCGCGGATGCCGGCGCCCGGACCGAAGCCCGGGGTGGGGCCGTGACCCAGCCGCGACAGAAGGGTGCGCTCCGGCAATCGTCCGGCGAGGTACGCGTCGAGGGCCGCCTGGTGACGGCCTTCCACGCACTCGAGCGCCAGCACGACACGGCGTCCGGAGGCGAGGGCGCGCTCGACGAGGTCCAGGTAGGTCTGCTGGGCGAGGGGCAGCGTGTGGTAGTCGCCGACGTAGACGAGGTCCGACGCCGCGATGCGCTGGTGCACGTGGGTCAGGGGGACCACGCGCTGGTAGGTGCTCGTGCGCCGGCGGTAGCGGGCCTCGTAGGCGCGGAAGGCTTCGGTGCGGCCCTCGACCACCCGGGCGATCTGGGCGCGTTGGCGGCGGAAGAGGGCGAGGTGAAGGGCAAGCGACGCGCGCATGGAGCGACAGGCACCGTCGCATGCGCTCGCGGGGGCGGCAAAAAATCAGCGGGGCGTGGCCGGGTGGCTTGCTTGACTCAAATGGCCCTGCAACGGACCATCGTCGTCAATCTTGCAGACCGTTCTTCCCCGCACGCTCATCCTCTGTGCCGTGATGTTCGTCGCGGCCCCCGTCCACGCGCAGGAGCCCGCGCTGTTGCACGCGCCGCCGCGGCGCGCGGAGCCCCGGCAGCCCCTCCAACTGGATGCGACGCTGGTGGATGGCGGCAAGGTGCTGGAGCTCTTCGTCCGCTATCGCGGCCCGGGAGAGCCGTACGTCCAGGTCCCGATGGAGCTGCAGTACGGAGACCTGTACCGCGCGATGATCCCCGCGGTGCACATGGTGCCACCCGGCGTGGAGTACTTCGTCGAGGCGGCGATGGCGGATGGTTCGCGCACGCCGCTCTTCATGTCCGCGCTCCGGCCCGCGAGGGTGATGGTGGGAACCCAGGCCCCGGAGCCTCCGCCGGCGAGGGTACCGCCGGGCCGCAAGGGAAGCCGTGAAGAGCCGAAGCCCGAGCCTGGCATCGATGCCTTCACGCCGCCGTCAGGGGGAGGGGAGGACGGTGACGCAGGTGCTGCTCCGGCTCCGCCCCCTGTAAGGACCGGGACCTCCACTCCGTCCGTCCCCGGGACGCGCATGGATGGCGCGGACCCGCGTTCTTCAAGCCGCACGAACGCTGCCGACCCGCGTGCGGCAAGCCGCACGGATGCCGCTGACTCGCGGCCGTCGGGGCGTCCGGACGGGACGGACGCTCGCGCATCGCCCCACGCGGGGACCTCGGATTCACGAGCATCAAGCACCTCGAATGGGACGGACTCACGCTCGTCGAATCGCGCGGCGACCTCCGATTCACGAGCCGCGAGCACCGCGAATGGGACGGACTCGCGCTCGCCGAACCGGACCGATGCGCCCGATTCACGCACTGCCCCCCGAACGGACGCCCCTCGCACTTCGACTCGCGCGACCGGTGCGGACTCGCGGGCTTCGCGCACCGCCAGCTCCGACGACGCGATGGCCGCACTCAACGCGGACGTTCCACCG
Organism: Corallococcus caeni; assembly: GCF_036245865.1. NCBI lineage: Bacteria > Pseudomonadati > Myxococcota > Myxococcia > Myxococcales > Myxococcaceae > Corallococcus > Corallococcus caeni. The sequence goes on from NZ_BTTW01000007.1 coordinate 340,251, forward strand.
GACTCCCGTGCGTCCCCTGCCTCCCGCACCGCCTTGGACGACGACCTGGCGCTCTACAGCGCGGAGGACGTGCTCGCGGTGACGACGCTCCAGGAGGAGGCCGTGCGCACCGTGCCGGCCATCGGCGCTTCCTTCAACCGCTCGCAGATGATCGCGCTGGGGGCCCGCACGGTGGCGGACGTGCTGGACGTGGTGCCCGGGGTGTCCGTCAGCCGCGACGTGCAGGGCTTCCACCGCACCGCCATCCGGGGCCTGCGCAACGACGCGGAGGTCCTCTTCCTCCTCGACGGCCACCGCCTCAACAACTTCTTCGACGGCAAGGCGCTCATGAACCTGCCGGTGGAGAACCTGGAGCGCATCGAGGTCATCCGCGGCCCCGGCTCCGCCATCCATGGCGCGGGCGCCTTCCAGGGCGTCGTCAACCTCGTCACCAACCACGCCGACGGCGTGCGCGGCGCCGTCTCCACCGGCGGCGTTCCCCGCGACGACGGCCGGCTCGCGCTCGCCACCGACGGCCACCTGTCCGCCGCGCACTCCACCGGCGACCTGCGCCTGTTCGCGGACCTGGACGTGTGGACCCAGGAAGGGGACTCGCTCATCGTCGACCACGACGCGCTCGACGACGAGGCCGTGGACCAGGGCCTGCGCGACGTGGACGAGCCCGCGGGCCGCACCCGCGACGGACGGTTCCTCGTGAACGCGGGTGGAGGCGTGTCCTACGGCCTGGACAGCGCCGGCCGCGTGGGCGTCACCGCGCGCTACCTCTCCGAGAAGCGCGATGCCCTCGTCGGCCTGTTCGACACCGTGGGCAATGACTCGGAGCTGTCCTGGAACGTGCTCCTCGCCGACCTCACCTGGGAGCGGCCTCTCTCCGACGGAGGGCAGGTGCGCGCCCGGCTGGGCTTCGATCAGCAGTCCACCGACCGCCTCTTCCAGCTCACCCCCCACGACTTCCGCACCGGCGACGGCGTGGAGCGCCTGTTCCCGGACGGCCTCCAGGAGGAGACCCAGGTCACCGTGCGCACCGTGACGGCCTCCGTGGACGCGGACCTCGCGCTGGCCAAGGAGAACCACCTCACGCTGGGCTTCGTCGCCGAACAGCAGTCGCTGTCCCGCTACGACTACACCACGAACTACACGCTCGACGGCCGCCTGCGCCCCAGCCCCGCCGCCCCCGAAGGGCTCGTGGACCTCACGCAAGGAGCGGCCTCCCGCCGCCTCACCCTGGGCCTCTCCGCGCAGGACCAGTGGACCGTGCTCTCCGCGCTCACGCTCACCTTCGGCCTGCGCCTGGACGCCACCCAGCTGCCCGACGTGGACGCGGCGGGCTCGCTCGACGCCAGCAAGATGGTGGTGCGCGTGAACCCGCGCGTGGGCCTGGTCATCGCCGCGTCGGACGCGCTCGTGCTCAAGGCCCTGTACGGTCGCGCCTTCCGCGCCCCCACGCCCCAGGAACTGGTCGAGCGCATCCCCGACACCGACTACAACCAGGGCCGCTTCGAGGGAAACCCGCTCCTCAAGCCCACCACCGTGGACACCTTCGAGCTGGGCGCGGACCTGGTCCAGGCCGCCGGCGACAGCCGCGTGCGCGTGCGCGCCAACGTCTTCCTCCAGAACTTCGCCTCGCCCATCACCCCGGTGGACACCAGCGGCAACATCGTCCCCCTGCGCAACCGCGAGCTGGGCGTGCGCGTGTACGGCGTGGAGGCGGAGGCTCGCCTGGAGGCGTCGAAGCGGGCCGCCGCGTGGGTCAACGCCAGCCTGTCGCGCGCGCAGGACCTGGAACTGCCGGAGCAGTCCCGCCTGCTCACGGACGTGCCCCAGGCGCGCTTCAACGCGGGCGTGTCCATGCCGCTGGGGGACTGGGTGAACCTGGACGTGGTGGTGCGCTCCGGCGCCGAGCGCCGCAACAACAACCGCTCCACCCTGGAGCTCATCCGCCGCTATGAGATTCCGGCCTACAGCCTCATCACCGCGCAGCTGCGCACCGAGCCCATCTGGGAGCACTTCGAGGTGACGCTCTTCGCGCAGAACCTCTTCGACCACGACCTGCGCGACGACGTGCCCCGGCCGGACCGCGTCACCGGCCTGCTGCCTCGCGAGGGCGTGTCCGGCTACCTCACCCTGAGGGCCTTCTACTGATGGACCGCCGCCACCTCACCGCCGCGCTCGCGGCGCTCGCGCTGTTGCCCGGGTGCCTCGCGTACAACGACTCCTGCACCCCGCTGGTGGACGACCCCGACGCCGTCGTGGGTTACCTGGGCGAGGAGGTCCAGCTGGGCTCGGCCTTCACCCGGCACGACAACAACGCGCTGGGGCAGCTGGCCGCGGACGCGTTCCTCCACGCGGAGGACGGCGCCGCGAAGCCCACGGAGCTGGGCATCATCAACGGCGGCTCGCTGCGCGACGAAGGCCTGTGCGTCACCCGCACGTCCCTGCGCACGGGGCCGCTCACCGACGGCGTCCTGCACGAGGTCATCCTCTTCGAGAACCTCGTCGTGACGGTGGACCTCACGGAGAAGCAGCTCGTGAACCTCTTCGAGCACTCCGTGGAGGCGCTGGCCCTGGAGGGGCAGGCCATCGTGTCGCCGTCCGGCGCGTTCCTCCACGTGTCCGACGGCACCACCCTGCGCGTGGACTGCGCGCGTCCGGTGGGCCAGCGCGTGACGGAGCTGCGCGTGAGGGGCCGCGCCGTGTCCATCCCCGCGCGCGACGACGCGTCCATCCGCTACCGCGTGGCGATGTCCACGTTCCTGCTGGACGGAGGGGACGGTTACGGGAGCATCCTGGGCGACGCGGGACGGGACCCGGACCGCAACCCGGTGACGGCGCGCAAGCTGGGCGGCACGGACGCCAACATCGCGGCGGCGTACATGAAGAGCACCTACCCCAGCCCGGTCCAGGCGCTGAAGGAAGCCCCGCGCATCGTCTTCGACAACTGTGCCCGGCCCGCCCGGCCCGCCCCGCGCTGAAAGTCGCGCGCGGTTTCGGACTGCGGGGGCCGGGGTGGACGTCGCCCTACGGCTTGGAGGGCTCGTCCGAGGAGGCCGGGGCGCTGGACGTCACCACCGCCGGAGCGGAGGTGGCCGTCTGCGCCGCGGCAGCCACCGGCCGTGGAGGCAGGGGGCCGAGCACGTCGTTGACCGAAGGCATCCGCCGGATGTCGGCGCGGGCGACCTTCCATGCCTGCTGGACGATCCACGACAAGGAACGATCCTGCCGGGTCGCCTCGCGCTGGATCTCTTCCAGCATGTCCTCGGGAAAATAGAGTGACTGCTTGCGATGATCCGTGGTGGCCATGCCCTGCCTTAAGGCCTTTCTTCGCGCGGGTCCGTGCGCTCGTCGCCCGTGACGTCATTCACGGCAGGGAAAGACTTGATGCGGTCGCGGGCGATCTTCCAGGCCTGCTGCACCACCCATGAGAGGGAACGGTCCTGCCGGTTCGCCTCCTCCTGGATCTCCTTCAGCATCTCCTCGGGGAAGTACAGCGACTGCTTGCGCTTGTCGGTGCCTGCCATGCCTGGGTCTCCGGGGCGGATTCGAGGTGACGACCTGAACACACCGGAGCGGTTATCCGACAGACGCCCTGAAGGGTCAACGGTTTCGGAGCAGTCAGTCGTGCGCCCGGAGGCTGAACGCTCCGCTTCCGACACTGCGTTGACAGCCGAAAAGAGAAACGCCCCGGCCTCCACGAGGGAGACCGGGGCGCTTCGGAAAGAGGGACCGCAGGGAGCGAATCTCCGAGCGGCCCCGTGGACCCAGAGGGGGAGGGGGGGGACCCCTAGGTCCAACGTCATGAAGTCCAGAACGTCCAACCAACAACCGTGAGGCGCCGTTCTATTTCCGCCCCGCGTCCATCCATTGTGGGAATCATGGAATGCATCCCCACGCCTTCCGTCCACCGCGACTCTGTAACCCGGCCACCCCTCCCTCCATTCCAAGCGCTGCGCCATGCCTCGCGCGTCTCCTGAACGTCCCTCGCTGACCGCCGCGCTCGCCCGCTCCTATGCCGGGCACGGCCTCGCCTCGCGCTCGGTGCTGCTCGCGGTCTCCGGAGGCGCGGACTCCACCGCGCTCCTCGTGGGAACGGCGCGCGTGCGCGACGCGCTGGCGCTGCGCGTGGAGGTGGCGACGGTGGACCACGGCCTCAGGCCCGAAGCCGCGGAGGAGGTCACCTCCGTCGTGGGCCTGGCCGCGCGCCTGGGCCTGACCTGTCACGTCCGGCGGCTCGCGCTTTCGCCCGGCGCGGGCGTGGAGGCCCGGGCCCGCGAGGCGCGCTACGCGACCCTGGAGGTCCTGCGACAGGAGCGCGGACTGGACGCCGTGGCCACCGGTCACACGCTCGACGACCAGGCGGAGACGCTGCTGATGCGCCTGTCCCGGGGCGCCGCGCTCCGGGGCGCGCGAGGCATCCACGCGCGCGCACCCACGCTCGTCCGGCCGCTGCTCACGTGCTCGCGCGAGGACGTGCTCGCCTTCCTGGCCACCGAGGAGGTGGGGTTCGTGCGCGATCCGATGAACGCGGACCCCTCCTTCCTGCGCACGCGCATGCGCCTGGACGTGCTGCCCGCGCTGAACCGCGCGGCGGGCTTCAGCACCGTGGAGCACCTGGCCACCTTCGCGCGCCTCGCCTCCGAGGACGAAGCCCTGCTCACCGGGCTGGCGGACGCGGCGTGGGAGCGGCTGGCGCTGGAGGGAGGCGGCCTGGACGCCGTGGGGCTGCGCGCCCTGGAGCCGCCGCTGTCGCGCCGCGTGCTCGCGCGGCTCCTGGTCGCGGCGGGCGCACGGGTGGACCACGGCACGCTGGAGCGCGGGCGGGACGTGGTGGCGCGTGGGGGCGTCATGCCGCTCAGCGACGGCTTCCTGCTCAAGGCCACCGGCGGGCGGGTGCGCTGCGTGGGGCCCGGACCCCAGGCGCCTCCCGCGCCGCTGGTGCTGGCGGGGCCGGGGGCGCGGGGGGACTTTGGCGCGTGGCGCTTCCAGGTGGCGGAAGGATCCGCGCCCCCGGGAGTGTTGGCCCTGGTGTTGGAGGAGGGGACGGCGTGGCCACTCACGGTGCGTTCGAGGAAACAGGGAGATCGCGTCCGCACGCGCGCGGGCCACCGCAAGGTGCAGGACGCGCTGGTGGATGCCCGCGTTCCGGCGGAGGCGCGCGACGCGCAGCCGGTGGTGGTGGACGCGCGCGATGCCCTGCTGTGGCTTCCCGGGGTCGTGCCGCGCATCGTCGAGCCTGGCGCCGCTTCCCACACGGCGTCTTGCCGACACTCGCTGTGGGCATTCCCGCCGGCTTCAAGCGAACGGCGGACCCCTCCGTTATAGAGTCGAAGCTTCGAAACAGGGGATGGTCGCGGTCCCCTAAATAGTTGAGGGCTTTTTGCTGTTGCTGATACGGTCCGTCGCTGGCCTGCACACGGGCGGGCGCCGGGCAACATGACGAAACTCGCCGGGGTTCTTCCTGGCACGGCCCTCATCCCGCCGAGTACCGAAAGGGCAGCTGAAACGTGCGTTCGACCTACAAGACCATCGGGCTCTGGGTCATCCTGATCGTCCTCTTCGTCGCCTTCTACAATTTCTTCTCGCAAGGCAACGAGCAGGTGCAGGAACCGACCTTCACCCAGCTTCTGACGAAGGTGGAGGAGAAGAAGGTCCGGGCCGTCTCCGTCAAGGGCAACACCTACTCCGGTACGTTCAGCGACTCGAACGACAAGTTCCGGACCACGGGTCCCGCTCCGGACGTGGCCGTGCTCAACCAGCTCCGCGCCTCCGGCGTGGACGTGAAGTACGAGCGCGAGGAGCAGAACAGCCTCTGGCTGACCATCCTCGGGCAGTGGATGCCCGTCGTCTTCCTGTTCCTGTTCTTCATCTTCTTCATGCGCCAGCTCCAGGGCGGCAGCGGCAAGGCGATGACGTTCGGGAAGTCCAAGGCGAAGCTCCTCAGCGAGAGCCACAACAAGGTCACGTTCGCGGACGTGGCCGGCGTGGACGAGTGCAAGGAGGAGCTGGAGGAGATCGTCGCCTTCCTCAAGGACCCCAAGAAGTTCACCAAGTTGGGCGGCCGCATCCCCAAGGGCGTCCTGATGATGGGCCCCCCGGGCACGGGCAAGACGCTGCTCGCCCGCGCGGTGGCCGGTGAAGCGGGCGTCCCGTTCTTCTCCATCTCCGGCTCGGACTTCGTGGAGATGTTCGTGGGCGTCGGCGCCAGCCGAGTGCGCGACCTCTTCGAGCAGGGCAAGAAGAACGCCCCCTGCATCATCTTCATCGACGAAATCGACGCCGTGGGCCGCCACCGTGGCGCGGGCCTGGGCGGCGGTCACGACGAGCGCGAGCAGACGCTCAACCAGCTGCTGGTGGAGATGGACGGCTTCGAGTCCAACGACGGCGTCATCCTCATCGCCGCCACCAACCGTCCGGACGTGCTGGATCCGGCGCTCCAGCGCCCGGGCCGCTTCGACCGCCGCATCATCGTCCCCCGTCCGGACCTCAAGGGCCGCCTGGGCGTGCTGAAGGTGCACACCCGCCGCGTGCCGCTGGCCCCGGAGGTGGAGCTGGAGGTCATCGCCCGCGGAACGCCCGGCATGACGGGCGCGGACCTGGAGAACCTGGTCAACGAGTCGGCCCTGATGGCCGCGCGCCAGAACAAGGAGCGCGTGGACCTGGCGGACTTCGAGCAGGCGAAGGACAAGGTCTTCATGGGCCCGGAGCGCCGGTCCATGATCATGACCGACAAGGAGAAGCGGAACACGGCCGTCCACGAGGCCGGCCACGCGCTCCTCGCCAAGCTGCTGCCCGGCTGCGACCCCTTGCACAAGGTCACCATCATCCCGCGCGGTCAGGCCCTGGGCGTCACCTGGAGCCTGCCCACCGAGGACAAGGTGAACGGCTACCGCAAGCAGATCCTCGATCAGATCACCATGGCCATGGGTGGCCGCATCGCCGAAGAGCTCATGTTCAACGAGATGAGCAGCGGCGCGGCGAACGACATCGAGCGTGCGACGGAGACGGCGCGCGCCATGGTGTGCCGCTGGGGCATGAGCGAGAAGATGGGCCCGCTGGCGTTCGGCAAGAGCGACGGTGAGGTGTTCCTGGGCCGCGACTTCAACTCGTCCAAGGACTACTCCGAGGACACCGCCCGGCAGATCGACGCGGAGGTCCGCAGCATCGTCGTGGGCTGCTACACGACCGGCAAGCAGCTGCTGACGGACAAGCTGGACGTGCTCCAGCGCGTGTCCGACGCCCTGGTGGAGTACGAGACGCTCGACGCCGAGGACGTGAACATCATCCTCCAGGGCGGCCAGCTCACCCGTGAGCGCCCGGCGCCGCGCGTGTCCTCCTCGCCGAAGCCGACGGAGAAGAAGGACAAGCGGAAGATCCTCGACGCGCTCGAGGGCCTGCCCAACATGGAGCCGAAGAAGGCGTAGCGCCTCTCAAGGCCTCCCGCCTGAAGTGACGAAGGCCCTTCCCGCTACCGGGGAGGGCCTTCTGCTTTGTGAGCCCGCTTCCCGCCGTCCTCCCTTCCCTGGACCGGGCGAAGCGGCGACACTGACCCATTGCCGCCCTCACGCTCTTGAAGGGGTCCTGACCGTGCTGCGCGCCCGCCTCGTCTGCCGTGACCGTCCCGACGACCTGTCGCTGGTCCTCCGCCGCCTGAACCTGTCCGTCCGCAACCGCGAACACCTGACGCGCGAGCTGGGCCACGCGCACGTGCTCGTCACCGGGGGCCGTCCCTCCTACGAGGAGGAGCTGGTGCCGCCGCACGGCTCCAAGGAGCGCGAGAAGCTGCCCACCTGGACGCCGGGCGGACACGTGGACCATCCCGGCGAGGTGCTGCTGTCCGGCAGCCGCCAGCAGTTCGACCGGCTGATTTCGCTCGCCCGCAAGTCGCCCCGCACGGACGGCCTGGCGCGCGTGCTGGAGGAGGTGCTGTCGCCCCCGCCTATGCCGGCGCTGACCCTGAGCGGGCGCCGGTTCGAGTGGGGCACGCGCACGTACCTCATGGGCGTGGTGAACGTGACGCCGGACAGCTTCTCCGACGGCGGCAGCTTCCCGGACGCCTCCAGCGCGGTGGAGCACGCGCTGAAGCTGGTGGACGCGGGCGCGGACATCCTGGACGTGGGCGGCGAGTCCACCCGGCCCGGCTCCCTGCCGGTGTCCGCGGAGGAGGAGCTGTCGCGCGTCCTCAAGGTCGTGGAGGGCATCAAGCGCCGCTCCACCGTGCCCATCTCCGTGGACACCATGAAGGCGGCCGTCGCCAAGGAAGCGCTCAAGGCCGGCGCCCACCTCATCAACGACGTCACCGGCTTCCACTCGGACCCGGCGCTGGCCGGCGTGGTGGCCGCCGCGGGCGCCGCGTGTTGTCTGATGCACACCCAGGGCACGCCGAAGACGATGCAGCAGTCCCCCCGCTACGACGACGTGGTGGGCGAGGTGATGGACTACCTGGAGGAGGGGATGTTCCAGGCCACCGAGGCGGGCATCCCTCGCGAGCGCATCCTCCTGGACCCGGGCATCGGGTTCGGCAAGACGCTGGAGCACAACCTCTTCCTGCTGCGCCGGCTGGAGGAACTGAGAGGGCTGGGGCAGCCCCTGCTGGTGGGCACCAGCCGCAAGTCCTTCCTGGGGAAGCTGACGGGCGGCAAGGGCCCCCAGGAGCGCCTGTCGGCCACCCTGGGCTCCGTGGCCGCCATGGCCGTGCTGGGCGGCGCGGACGTGGTGCGGGTGCACGACGTGGGGGAGGCCCGGGACGCGCTGGCGGTGGCGGACGCCATCCGGCGGGCCCGGGGCGGCGGCGACCTGTACGGCGGCTGACGGAGACAAGCCCTGGCGTCCGGGCTGTTCAGGTCCGCACGCCCGGGTGCTTGCCTGGGTGGCACCGCATCCCTAGCTTCGGGCCCACGTGCCGGACGGGGTATAAGCCCCCGGACGTGAGTGGCCGGAGCCCTTCCGGCAATGGGAAAGGTGGAGCGGCACACATGGCGTACAGGATGGACATGCCCCCCAAGGAAGCGCAGAAGACGGAGCGGCTGTTCGGCACGGACGGCGTCCGTGGCGTCGCCAACGTCTATCCGATGACGGCCGAGGTCGCGATGAAGCTCGGGCGCGCCCTGGCGTACCTCATCCGCAACGGTCCGCACCGCCACCGCGTCATCGTGGGCAAGGACACGCGACTGTCCGGCTACATGCTGGAGCAGGCGCTGTCCGCCGGCCTCATCTCCATGGGCGTCGACGTGGAGCAGGTGGGCCCGCTGCCCACGCCCGGCATCTCCAACCTCACCACGTCCATGCGCGCGGACGCGGGCGCCGTCATCTCGGCGTCCCACAACCCGTACCAGGACAACGGCATCAAGTTCTTCTGGCGCGACGGCTTCAAGCTGCCGGACGAGACGGAAGCCAAGATCGAAGAGCTGGTCTCCAGCGGTGAGATCGACAACATCCGCCCCACGGCGACGAAGATCGGCCGGGCCATCCGCCTGGACGACGCGCGGGGCCGCTACATCGTCTACCTGAAGGCCACGTTCCCTCGCGAGCTGACGCTGGAGGGGATGACCATCGTGGTGGACTGCGCCAACGGCGCGGCGTACCGCACGGCGCCGGCGGTGCTGGAGGAACTGGGCGCGAAGGTCATCGCGCTGGGCGTGTCCCCGGACGGCAAGAACATCAACCACAAGTGCGGCGCGCTCCACCCGGAGGGCCTGTCCAAGGCCGTGGTGAAGCACGGCGCGCACCTGGGCATCGCGCTGGACGGCGACGCGGACCGCCTCATCGTCGTGGACGAGAAGGGCAACGTCGTGGACGGCGATGCCATCATGGCCATCTGCACGGGTGAGCTCGTCGCGCGCAAGGAGCTGAAGAAGAAGACGCTCGTCTCCACGGTGATGAGCAACATCGGCCTGGAGCGCGCGGTGGCGCAGTGGGGCGTGAAGGTCGTCCGCACGCGCGTCGGTGACCGGCACGTCGTGGACGAGATGCGCCGCAACGGCTACAGCCTGGGCGGCGAGCAGAGCGGCCACCTCATCTTCCTGAACCACACCACCACGGGCGACGGCACGCTCGCGGCGCTCCAGCTGCTGGCCGTGATGTGCCGCCAGCAGAAGCCGCTGTCGGAGCTGGCCTCCATCTTCCAGCCGGTGCCGCAGACGCTGCTCAACGTCGTGGTGAAGCAGAAGAAGGAGCTGGGTGAGCTGCCCACGGTGATGAAGGCCATCAAGAACGTGGAGCAGAAGCTGGGCAACGCCGGCCGCGTGCTGGTGCGCTTCTCCGGCACGGAGCCCAAGGCCCGCGTGCTGATTGAAGGCGAGGACGCGGCGCGCAACGAGGCGTACGCCCGCGAAATCGTCGAGGCGCTCTCCAAGGCGCTCAACGGCTAGCGACAGCGGTTGACTTCCGGACGCCGGCCACGAATAGAGGGGCCGGCGCGGGCCCGGGCCTTTGGACCCTCCCGCACCGCGCCAGCGCAAGGAGCGGGACGATGGGACAGCGACTGGGTGTCAACGTGGATCACGTGGCGACGCTGCGTCAGGCGCGGCGCACCGTGTATCCGGATCCGGTGACGGCCGCGGCGATGGCGGAGCTGGCCGGCGCCCGGCAGATCACCATCCACCTGCGCGAGGACCGGCGCCACATCCAGGACCGGGACCTGCGCATCCTCCGCGACACGGTGCAGACCCTCCTCAACCTGGAGATGGCCGCCACCGCGGAGATGGTGAAGATCGCCTACGAGTACAAGCCGGACGTGGTGACGCTCGTGCCCGAGCGGCGCGAGGAACTCACCACCGAGGGCGGCCTGGAAGTGGCCGGCCAGCGCGAGTCCATCGCGAAGCTCATCAAGAACCTCAAGGACGGGGAGATCGCCGTCTCGCTGTTCATCGATCCGGACCTGGACCAGGTGCGCGCCTCGCACAAGGTGAACGCGGACCGGATTGAACTGCACACGGGCCGCTACTGCGAGGCGCGCAACGAGAAGGAGCGCGCGCGGGAGCTGGCGCGCATCGTGGACGCGGCCAAGGCCAGCGCGAAGCTGGGCATGGGCGTGGCCGCGGGCCACGGGCTCAACTACGACAACGTGCAGGCCATCGCGCGCATCCAGGAGATCGACGAGCTGAACATCGGTCACGCCATCGTGGCGCGCGCGGTGCTGGTGGGCTTCGAGCGCGCGGTGCGCGAGATGCTCGAACTGATGCGCGACGCGGGGTAGCCGGCCATGCCCATCGTCGGCCTGGGGTTGGACCTCTGCTCCATCGAGCGCATCCAGCGCATCCTGAGCGGTCCGCGCGCGGAGGCGTTCCTCGCGCGCGTGTACACCGACGGGGAGCGGGCCTACTGCGCTCCACGGCATGACGCGGCCAGCGCGTACGCGGCCCGGTTCGCGGCGAAGGAGGCGCTGGTGAAGGCGATGGGCGTGCCTCCTGGCGTGAAGTGGCGGGACATGGAGGTGGTGCGCGAGGGCGGTCCGCCGCGCTTCGTGCTCTCCGGCGTGGCCCGTGAGGTGATGGAAGCGCGGGGGTGGGAGGCGATGCTCGCGCTCACCCATGATGCCGGCGTGGCCGCGGCCACGGTGGTGCTCCAGACGAAGTAGGGAGGTTGGAAGCCATGCAGCGCGTGCTCACCGCCGTCCAGATGCGTGAGGCCGAGAAGGCCGCCCAAGAGCAGCACGGGATGCCGTCCGGGTTGTTGATGGAGAACGCGGGCCGCGCGCTCGCGGAGGCCGCCCGGAGCCTCGCGGGCCCGGGCGGGCGCTTCACGGTGCTGTGCGGCCCCGGCAACAACGGCGGGGACGGCCTGGTCGCCGCGCGCTTCCTGCTGGAGGGGGGCGCTCGCGTGGTGGTGTCGCTGGTGGGGGACACCGGGAAGCTCACCCCGGAGGCGAAGCGCAACCTCCAGGCGCTGGAGGGCTTCGGGGAGTCGCCGCGCGCCTTCGAAGTCCTGCCTGAGGCGGGCCCGGGCGACGTGGTCGTGGATGCCCTCTTCGGCACCGGCCTGAAGCGCGCGCCGGAGGGCGTCTTCGCGGACGCCATCGGCACCGTGGCGCGGTGGCGGCGCGCGGGGGCGAAGGTGGTGGCCGCGGACGTGCCGTCCGGCCTGCAGAGCGACACGGCGGAGCCCTTCACGCCATGCGTGGAGGCGGACGTCACGGTGGCCTTCGGCTTCGTGAAGCCCGCGCACGAGCTGGAGCCCGGCGCTTCGCTGTGCGGCGACGTGCGGCGCGTGGACATCGGCCTGGGCGGTGAGTCCACGCGCGCGGTGTCCGGGGCGGAGCTGTTCCGCGTGGAGGAGAAGGACGCGCGCGACGCGCTGCCGAAGCGCCGCGCGGATTCGCACAAGGGCACGTACGGCCACGTGCTGGTGGTGGCGGGCAGCCCGGGCAAGACGGGCGCGGCGGCGATGGTGGCCCTGGCCGCGCTGCGCAGCGGGGCGGGGCTCGTCACGGTGGCCACGCGCGCGGAGGCGCTGCCGTGGGTGATGGCGCACTCGCCGGAGATCATGGGCGTCGCGCTGCCGGGTGAAGGCCCGCTGGGCAAGGGCGACCTGGAGGCGCTCAAGGCCGCGCTGGAGGGCAAGGACGCGCTGGTGATGGGGCCGGGCATCCCCCGGGGGCCGGAGACGGGCGCGCTGATTGGCGACCTGCTGGCGTCGGTGGAGGTGCCCGCGGTGCTGGACGCGGACGCGCTCAACGCGGTGGCGGAGGACCTCAAGGTCCTGCGGCAGGCGAAGGGGCCCGTGCTGCTCACGCCGCACCCGGGGGAGATGGCTCGGCTTTGGGGCCGGACGACGAAGGACGTGCAGGCGCACCGCGTGGGCGTGGCGCTCAACATGGCCACGTCGCTCAACGTCACGGTGGTGCTCAAGGGCTCGCGCACGCTCATCGCGGAGGCCGGCGGGCGCGTGTACATCAACCCCACCGGCAACGCGGGCATGGCCACGGGCGGCACGGGCGACGTGCTGTCGGGCGTGTGCGGCGCGTTGCTCGCGCAGGGCATCCCGCTGCCCAGGTCCGCGCGGACGGCCGTCTACGCGCACGGGCTGGCGGGCGACCTGATGGCGCAGCAGCGCGGGCTGATGGGCCTCATCGCCACGGACCTCCTGGTGGGCCTGGGCCACGTGTGGACGCGGTGGGAGCGATGAGCGGAGCGGAGCAGCCCACGCGCTCGCGGCGGCTCGTGTCTCCTTCGCCGGAGGAGACGCACCGGCTGGGCGTGAAGCTGGGGCAGCTGCTCCAGCCCGGGGACTTCGTGGGGCTGATTGGCGACCTGGGCGCGGGCAAGACGCACCTGGTGCGCGGCGTGGCGGAAGGGGCGGGCGTCGCGCAATCCGAGGTGGCCAGCCCCACCTTCGCCATCGTGTACCCGTACGAGGGCCGCATCCCGCTGTACCACGCGGACCTCTACCGCCTGACGGACTACGACGAGCTGTACGCCACCGGGTTCCTGGACCTGGTGGGCGGCGACCACGCGATGCTGGTGGAGTGGTTGGACCGCATCCCCCAGGCCGCGCCGCGCGACTTCCTGCGCGTCACGCTGCGCCATGAGGGCGAGGACGCGCGGAGCCTCGACGTGGAGGCCTTCGGCGCGCGTCCCGCGGCACTGCTCGACGCGTGGCTGGGCTGAATCAGGCCAGGGAGCGCTGGGCCTGCGGCCGCGGGTTCAACACCCCGTCCGCCAGCGTCTGCACCTTCCAGCGGTGGAACACGAGCCGCGAGTCCACGCCCACCACGTCCTCTTCATCCACCTGGACCCAGTGGGGCCCGCCGCAAAGCGACTCGCTGGCCACGAGGAACTGCTGCAGCGGCACGCCCGTGTTGGGCGCGCGCAGGGACTCCGGGCAACCGCCGATTCCGGAGGAGATGAAGAGGGTGCGGTTGCGGCGCGTGGCCACCATCGCCTCGCCGTCCGTGACGAGGAAGTTCATCGCGGAGCGCTCCTTCGGCTCGCGGCTCCCCGGCACGTCCGTCAGCGTGGACACCAGCGTCATCGTCTCCGCGAGCGCCTGCGCCATCGCCTCCACGCTCACCGTGCCGTCGAGCGGCCCGCGCGCCGACAGCCGCGACAGGAAGAGGTAGAAGCAGCGCTCGCTGTCCGTCGTGCCCTTGATGTTGACGCGCAGCTCCGGGTGGATGAGCGCCTCCACGGTGGCCTTGTGCTTCGCGAACTCGCGCAGCGTGCCGTTGTGCACGAAGGACCAGCGGCCGAAGTAGAACGGGTGCGAGTTGCGCAGCTCCACCGCGCCCACGCTCGCCTGACGGATGTGCGCCACCACGGTGCGCGCGCTCACCTGGCTCGACACGCGCTCGAAGTCCGGGTCGCTGTGCGCGGGGCCCACACCATGCGCGACGAGCGGCGAGCACTCCTGTCCGTAGGTGGCGATACCCCAGCCGTCCTTGTGCTCACGCGACTGGATGAGGAGGGAATTCCTCTCCGTGACCAGGGCGGTGTGCACAGCGGCGGGAACAGCGGATCTGAATCCAAATAATCGGCACATGGTGGCAGCTGATCTCTACAACGGCCGGCCCACGAGGGAAGTTCCACCTGCCCCCTCGGCCGATGCCAGTTGTTCAGCGGCATCCACTCAGGGGCAGTGATTCATTCGCGCGCGAAACACCACACGTCCACCCTTCACCACCACGCGCGCGTGACTGATACCCAGATGATAAGGCAGATGCCTGTAGCTGCGACAGGCGAAGACAACAAGGTCGCCCGCATCACCCACGGCCAGTCGTCCCTGCCGTTGCAACCCCAAGCATTGCGCGGCCCCTCGGGTGGCGGCCCAGTAGGCCTCCGCGGCTGACAGCCCGTTCTCCAGGCAGGCGAGCCCCAGCACCAGCGCCGTGTTCTCCGTCATGGAAGAACCGGGATTCACGTTTGAACCCAAAGCAATGTTGACGCCCGCGTCGCGCAGCTTCCGGCCGGGCGCGTAGGGGCGCATGCGCAGGAAGAGGGTGGAGGTGGGCACGAGCACGGCGGTGACGTTCGCGGCGGCGAGCGCGCGGATGCCCTCGTCCGTCACCTGCTCCAGGTGGTCCGCGCTGGCGGCGCCCACCTCCGCGGCCAGCGCCGAGGCACCACATGCGGTGAGCTGATCCGCGTGCAGGCGCGGCGTGAGCCCCAGCGCCTTGGCCGCGTTGAGCAGGCGGCGCGACTCGTCCACGGTGAAGGCGCTCTCCTCCGTGAAGACGTCGCAGAAGCGCGCCAGGCCCTCGCGCGCCACGGCGGGCAGGATTTCGTTGATGCAGAGGTCCAGGTACTCGGCGCGGCGGTCCTTGTACTCCGCGGGCACGGCGTGCGCGCACAGGAGCGTGGGCACCAGCTCCAGCGGTGACAGCGCGCTCAAGCGGCGCACCGCGCGCAGCATCTTCAGCTCGTCGTTCAGCGACAGGCCGTAGCCGCTCTTCACCTCCGCGGTCGTCACGCCCTGCGCCAGCAGCCGCTCCAGGCGGGGCAGGGCGAGCGTGGCCAGCTGCTCCTCGCTCGCCGCGCGCGTGGCGCTCACCGTGTTGACGATGCCGCCGCCCGCCTTGGCAATCTCCAGGTACGTGGCGCCCTGGTTGCGCAGGTCGAACTCCGCGGAGCGCTCGCCCGCGAAGACGAGGTGCGTGTGTGGATCCACGAACCCCGGGCCCACGAAGCCGCCCTCGGCGTCGATGAGCTCTGTCGCGTCCGTGAGCGCGCCCCTGGGGAGGCCGGACTCCGGGCCCACGTAGGCCACGCGCCCGTCCTTCACGCCAATGCCCGCGCCCGGGCGCGGGGTGAGGGCGGCTTCCGCGGGCTCGCGGTGGGTGCCCTCCACGGTGAGCACCTCGGAGGTGTTGCGCACCCACAGGTCCAGGGCTTCCATGCTCTAGCGTCCTCCGCGCACGCCCACGACAGGCGCGTTCCAGCTCGTGTCACCCGAACGCGCCCGGCCGAAGCCGCCGGACAGCTCCACCTTCGTGCGCGTCTCGCCGAACTTGACCTGCGCCGCCACCACGGCGCCGTAGAAGTGCGTCGTCACCTGCGAGCCGGGGTTCACCAGCGACTGCTGCACGCTGAAGAACGGCACCAGGCCCAGCGACATGCCGGGCTCCGGCTGCACGGTGAAGGCGCAGGTGGCCTCCACGCCGAAGAGGCTGCTGGTGCTGTCGTTGTTTCCCAGGCCGAAGTCGGACGCGCCCCGCACGGAGAGGGCCGGGGACAGGCCCAGCCGCTCCGAGCCGACGTAATACGAAACGCCCGTGTAGACGCCGTAGGCGGGCACCGGCAGGCCGACGAACTCGCCCTGCAGGCCCAGGTGCCACGACAGCCGGTCGTCCACGGGCACCGTCACCGAGCCGTCCAGGTCGATGCCCCACTGATCATTCTGGAAGGGCTTCGCGTCGCCCTGGAACGTGCTGTTCTCCCCGCGCTCCGACAGCTGCGGGGCGTTGAGGCGGGGACCGGCGCGCAGGCCCAGCTGGAAGAAGTTCTCGTCGGGCATGCCCGGGCCCATGCGCATCACCATGGGCCCGGCGGTGGTGGGCGTGCAGCCGGCGAGCACCCCCATCACCGCTGTCATCACGAAGGCTGGGACGCGTCGTGGCATCCGGCGCACTCTAGGCGGTGAGGCCGGGAATGCGCACGCCCCGCTCCTTCGCCACGTCGATGGCCTCCGGGTAGCCCGCGTCCGCGTGACGGAGCACGCCCATGCCGGGGTCGGACGTGAGCACGCGCTCGATGCGGCGCGCGGCCTCCGGCGTGCCGTCCGCGACGATGACCTGGCCCGCGTGCAGCGAGTAGCCCATGCCCACGCCGCCGCCGTGGTGGAACGACACCCACGACGCGCCGTTCACCGCGTTCACCAGCGCGTTGAGGATGGGCCAGTCCGCCACCGCGTCCGAGCCGTCCTTCATGGCCTCCGTCTCGCGGTTGGGGGACGCCACGCTGCCGCAGTCCAGGTGGTCGCGGCCAATCACGATGGGCGCCTTCACCTCGCCCTTGCGGACCAGCTCGTTGAAGGCGAGGCCCGCCTTGGCGCGCTCGCCGTAGCCCAGCCAGCAGATGCGCGCGGGCAGGCCCTGGAACGCCACGCGCTCCTGGGCCATGTCCAGCCAGCGGTTGAGCGACGCCTTCTGCGGGAACAGTTCGCGCACCGCGCGGTCCGTGCGGCGGATGTCCTCCGGGTCTCCGGACAGCGCCACCCAGCGGAAGGGCCCCAGGCCCTCGCAGAACAGCGGGCGGATGTACGCGGGCACGAAGCCGGGGAACTCGAAGGCGTTCTGCATGCCGCCCACCTTCGCCTGGCCGCGCAGGTTGTTGCCGTAGTCGAAGACGTGGCTGCCGGCGGCCTGGAAGTCGTTCATGGCCTGCACGTGCATGATCATCGACTCGCGGGCGCGCTTCACGTAGCCCTCCGGGTCGCGCTTGCGCAGCTCCGCGGCGGCCTCCAGCGACAGGTCCGTGGGGATGTAGCCGTTGAGGGGGTCGTGCGCGCTCGTCTGGTCCGTCACGAGGTCCGGCTTGATGCCGCGCTTGTACAGCTCCCGGAACACCGACGCCGCGTTGCCGATGATGGCGATGGAGCGGCCCACGCGCTTCTGTTGCGCGTCCTTCGCCAGGGCCAGCGCCTCGTCCAGGTCCCTGGCCACGACGTCCAGGTAGCGCGTCTCCACGCGGCGCTGGGCGCGGTGCGGATCAATCTCCACGCCCAGGAACACGGCGTTGTTCATGGTCGCGGCCAAAGGCTGCGCGCCGCCCATGCCGCCCAGGCCGCCGGAGAGGATGAGGCGGCCGGCCAGGTCCTCGCTGCCGAAGTGGAAGCGGCCCGCGGCGGCGAAGGTCTCGTAGGTGCCCTGCAGGATGCCCTGCGTGCCGATGTAGATCCACGAGCCGGCCGTCATCTGGCCGTACATCATCAGGCCCTTCTTCTCCAGCTCGTGGAAGTGCTCCCAGTTGGCCCAGTGGCCCACGAGGTTGGAGTTGGCGATGAGCACGCGCGGCGCGTCCGGGTGCGTGCGCAGGATGCCCACGGGCTTGCCGGACTGCACGAGCAGCGTCTCCTCGTCGGTGAGGCTCTGGAGGCTCGCGACGATGCGGTCGAACGAGGGCCAGTCCCGGGCGGCCTTGCCGGTGCCGCCGTAGACGACCAGGTCCCCGGGCTGCTCGGCCACCTCCGGGTCGAGGTTGTTCATCAGCATCCGGAGCGCGGCCTCCTGCACCCAGCCCTTGCAGGAGAGGGTGGTGCCGCGAGAGGCGCGGATGATGCGGGACATGCGGAAGACTCCTGGAGAAGGGGGCGCCCACCCTAACCGAACCCCCGGGGCCGCGGGGGGCTTGCGTGCAGGGACAGCGTCACTCCGGAGCCGGCTGGACGCCGTGCGTCAGTAGTCCTTGCGCGCGTCGATGTAGGCGCTGAAGTGGAACACGTTCGTGGAGTCGTAGAACTTGAAGTAGTTGCCGACGGGCAGGCTCAGGCCGTACGCGGTGCCCGAGCAACCCGTGCAGATGAACGCGCCGTTGCGGCGGATGTTCCAGATGCCGCTGATGTCGTCCACGCTGGTCGCGATGGCGGGCGAGCCCACCAGCTCGAAGTCGTACTCGTTGCCGCCCGCGAACCCGTGGAAGTTCACGAACGCGGTGTTGGTGGACTGGTTCCAGGCGACGACCGCGTTGGAGCTCGTCACAGTGTAGTGACCGGTGTTGTCGTCGACGTAGAGGCCGCGGCTGGACCAGATGCTGTGGACCACCGGGGCGGCCAGGGCGGGGAGGGACAGGAACAGCGCGGCGACGACGGCGGAGCGGAAGGCCTTCATGGGGGTGCCTCCTGAAGCGGGGTGACACGGAGCGCCGGGGGCACTCCGCGTGAAATCCATCCTGCATGCTCCCAGGTAGACTTGAAATAGCGGATTACCTGGATGGCAGCGGCGAAGGCCCCGGCCTGCCGGGAAGGCGCGGGCGCGGTAGAGTCCCGCCGCGCGAAGAGGTGGGACATGGAGCAGGGACAGGACGGGGGCGGGAACGCACTGGCGGTGCCGGCGGCGCAGACACCGCTGGAGGCTCGGGCTCCGGACGTGGGGCCGGTGAAGACGGTGGCGGGCGGGGTGCCCGCGGTGCTGAGCGCGTTCAAGCACGTGCTGTCCGAGGCGGGCCCGTGGCGCGGCGGCAAGCTCGTCTGGAAGATCAACCAGAGTGACGGCTTCGACTGTCCGGGGTGCGCGTGGCCGGATCCATCCCACCGGTCCGTGCAGGAGTACTGCGAGAACGGCGCGAAGGCAGTGGCGGAGGAGGGCACGCAGGAGCGCGTGACGCCGGAGTTCTTCCGCGAGTGGAGCGTGGCGCGGCTGGCGGAGCAGTCCGACCTGTGGCTGGGCAAGGCGGGCCGGCTCACGCACCCCATGGTGCTCCGCGAGGGCGCGGCCCACTACACGCCCCTCTCCTGGGAGGAGGCCTTCGCGCTGGTGGCGGAGGAGCTGAACGCGCTGGGCTCGCCGGACGAGGCGGCCTTCTACACGTCCGGCCGCACGAGCAACGAGGCGGCGTTCCTCTACCAGCTGTTCGTGCGGGAGTTCGGCACCAACAACCTGCCGGACTGCTCGAACATGTGCCACGAGTCCAGCGGCACGGGGCTCACGGAGACGATTGGCATTGGCAAGGGGACGGTGACGCTGGAGGACTTCGACCACGCGCAGGCCATCTTCGTCATCGGGCAGAACCCCGGCACCAACCACCCGCGCATGCTGACGGCGCTCCAGGCCGCCGCGCGCCGGGGCTGCGAGATCGTCAGCGTCAACCCGCTGCCGGAGACGGGGCTCAACCGCTTCAAGCACCCGCAGGAGGTGCTGCACCTGTTCGGTCCGGGCACGGCGCTGAACAAGCTGTTCCTCCAGGTGCGCATCAACGGCGACGTGGCGCTGCTCCAGGGGCTGGGCAAGGCGCTGCTGGAGCGGGAGGCGAAGGCGCCGGGCACGGTGGTGGACCGGGCCTTCGTCGAGGGCAGGACGGCGGGCTTCGACGCGTACGTGGCGCACCTGGGCACGGTGTCCTGGGACGACGTGGTGGAGGAGAGCGGCGTCCCGCGCGAGCAGATTGAAGCGGCGGCGGACATCCTGGCGCGCTCCGAGCGCACCATCTTCTGCTGGGCCATGGGGCTCACGCAGCACCGGAACGCGGTGGGCAACGTGCAGGAGGTGGTGAACCTCACGCTGTTGCGCGGCAGCATCGGGAAGCAGGGCGCGGGCGTGTGCCCGGTGCGCGGTCACAGCAACGTGCAGGGCGACCGCACCATGGGCATCTGGGAGCACGCGAAGCCGGAGTTCATGGACGCGCTGTCGAAGGAGTTCGGCTTCGCGCCGCCGCGCCACCGGGGCCTGGACACGGTGGGGACGCTCCAGGCGATGCATGACGGGCGCGTGAAGGTGTTCTTCGCGATGGGGGGCAACTTCCTGTCGGCCACGCCGGACACGGAGTTCACCGCGCGGGCGCTGAGGCGTGCGCGGCTCACGGTGCACGTGTCCACGAAGCTTAACCGCGCGCACCTGGTGCATGGCCAGCGCGCGCTCATCCTCCCGTGCCTGGGGCGGACGGAGCACGACGTGCAGGCGGCGGGGCGGCAGTTCGTGACGGTGGAGGACTCGATGGGGATGGTGCACGCGTCGCGCGGCGCCGTGGCCCCCGCGTCCGAGCACCTGCTCAGCGAGCCCGTCATCGTGGCCCGGCTGGCCCGGGCGGTGCTGGGAGCGCGCTCGAAGGTGCCGTGGCTGTCGCTGGTGGAGGACTACGACCGGGTGCGCGAGCTCATCCAGCGATGCATCCCGGGCTTCGAGGACTTCAACCGCCGCGTGCGTGAGCGCAACGGGTTCGCGCTGCCCAACGGTCCGCGCGAGGGGCGCTTCACGACGAAGGACGGCAAGGCGCACTTCACGGTGCACGCGATGCCGCGCCACCGGCTGGAGCCCGGGCAGCTGTTGATGATGACGCTGCGCTCGCATGATCAGTACAACACCACCGTGTATGGCCTGGACGACCGCTACCGGGGCATCCACCAGGGCCGGCGCGTGGTGTTCCTTCACCCGGAGGACGTGAAGGCGCGCGGGCTGACGGCGGGGCAGAAGGTGGACCTCACCAGCCACTTCCAGGGAGAGACGCGGGTGGCGCGCGAGTTCCTGGTGGTGCCGTACAACATCCCGCGCCAGTGCGCGGCGACCTACTTCCCGGAAGCGAACGTGCTGGTGCCGGTGGACAGCTTCGCGGAGAAGAGCCGCACGCCCACGTCGAAGTCGGTGGTCATCACCGTTGCCCCCAGCCCCGTGGCCCAGGCGCTGGCTCCGGCAAGTCCTTCGAGGTCCGGGTGAGCCTGTCGCAGCCGTTGGTGGAAGCCTCCTGGCCGGAGCCGCTCCAGGCCCTCCATGCGCGCGTCGCCTCGACAGCGCCGCAAGAGGCCGTGGCGTCGAGCGCGGAGTGGCGCGAGGACTTCGCCCGCTGGGTGCGAGGCGCGTCCCTGGAGGAGCGCAACCGGGCCCAGGCCGCCGCGTGGGAGCGGCTGTCCCCGGGAGAGCGCACCCCGGCGGAGCTCCTCTTCCTGCTGTCCACCCTCAACGAGCTGCTCTGGCCCTACGAGGAGCCGCGCCCGGGCCTGCTGAAGCAGCTGCTCGCGCGGCAGCACGCCGCGGTGA
Source organism: Corallococcus caeni (assembly GCF_036245865.1). Taxonomy (NCBI): domain Bacteria; kingdom Pseudomonadati; phylum Myxococcota; class Myxococcia; order Myxococcales; family Myxococcaceae; genus Corallococcus; species Corallococcus caeni. Next base: position 361,864 of record NZ_BTTW01000007.1, read on the forward strand.
CGGCGCTCCGCGACGCGGGCGATACGGAGAGCGCCGAGCGCATCCAGCGCGAGAGCACCGTGACCGTGTCCACGGTGCTGACGCGCTACCTCAAGCGCCACCCGGAGGCGCTGTCGACGCTGGTGCGCGACGTGCCCTGCACGTACGACGGCCGCGCGCTGCGCTTCCAGGACACCGTGGAGGTGGACCTCAAGTACGTCATGGGCGCGGGGGCGAAGTCGGTGGACCTGCTGGAGCAGCTGCGCGCGCTGCTCCCCGATACCCGCGACGGCGGCCGCGACAAGCTCACCGACTTCATCCGCACTCGCGCCGCGCGCATCCCCTGGCGCGAAGCGAGTGAAGTGCTGGGCGAGCGCCTCTTCTCGCTGGCCACGTCGGAGGACGGCCGCGGCGGCATGCGCGGCTTCCTCGCGTGCTACCCCAACGGGCGCAAGGAGCCGGACTGGTGCTCGCGCGCGGGGCTCCTGCTGGCGCGCACGGTGGAAGTGGGCGGGCCGCCCGCGGTGGTGGAGAACCTCTGCGACCTGCTCACGCTCTTCGACGCGCCCCCGGTGGACGGGCTGCGCGGAGCGCTGGGCGCGCTCGTGCAGAGTGACTTCGAGACGGCCGCCGACCTGGGCCACGCGCGCTTCGTGCTCGACCATTGCCAGGGCACGATGCGCAAGGCCGAGCCCGCGCTGGCGCTCACGCTCCTGTGGCTGGAGGAGCGGCTGTTCCGCGCCTCCATCCGGCGCGGCGTGCCGGAGGCCTTCGAGCGGCGCGCCCGTGCTCGCGCGAAGCTGGAGTCGCTGCCCGGCTTCACGCACCTGGTGTGGCTGGCGGAGGAGTGCGCGGAGATGTGGCCGCGCTTCCGCACGCCCGCGCGGCCCGGCCTGGACGGGCTGGTCGCCTGGCGCAAGGAGGTGACCTGGCGCATGGGCCGCAAGCCCGTGCTGCGCAAGGCGGCCATCGAGTTCCTCCTGTGGTGCGCGCCGGAGGAGGCTTCGTCGGAGGCGGAGCTGGCCACGCTGGCCCTGGTGCGCACCGCCACGGATCGGCGGCAGGTGCGCCGCCTGCTGGAGCACCCCTCCCCGCGGGCCCGCTTCCGCGCCCGCTCGCTCCAGGCCTTCCTCCAGGCGGGCGCGGGGCAGGGGAAGCACGCGCCTGACTTCGAGCCCTCCGAGCCCACGACGCTGACAGCCTCCCTGCGCCACCTGCACGCGACGCGCGCGGTGCCCGTGGGCGGCCGCACGTGGCTGCGCGACCGCGACCTGGAGGACCTGCTCGTGGGCGCGGTGGGGCGCGTGGAGGCGGACGTCGCCCAGCGCCATCCCCAGCGCTTCCGCGAGGAGACGTCGGAGCTGGTCGCGGGGCTCCTCGAAGGCCTGCGCTCGGAGCTGGAGCGCGTGCAGGCGGACCTGGGTTCGCTGGTGGCCTCGCCGCTGTCGCTGTCCATGGCCGTGCGCCGCCAGCCGGCTCCGCCTCCGGACGGTGGCGCGGAGGTGGCCTTCGTCGTGTCCGTGGAGCGCGAGGGCTTCGTGCGCACGCGCCGCGTCGTCCGCGTGCCGGTGGCGAAGCTGGAGCAGCGCGGGGAGGGGCAGTGGCTGCCTGGCTTCCGCCTGGGCCGCGAGCGCCTGGACGCGCTGCTCGCCCGCACGGAGGCCGCGTTCTGCCTCTTCCTGGTGCCCGCCTTCGTGCGCCCGGAGTGCTGGGTGGTGCCCGCGCGGCTGGCGCGGGCCCTGATGGAGACGCAGGGCGCCCTGTCCGGCGTGCCTCGCGACGCCGCGCAGGGGGCGTCCCGGTCCCTGGCGCAGTGGCTGGTGTACGACGTGCTGGGCCTGTGGGTGGGCGACGAACGGCCCGACGTGGTGGAGGCGGCGCGCCAGGGCGATGGCGCCGCGGAGTTCGTGGTGGACCTCACGGTCCGCTGACCCCTCGGAAAAAGCCCCCGGGAAATGTCCGGGAATATCCAGAAGCCCCGGCGTAAAGGCCCATGAGGGGTGCGGGAACAACGCCTGGGAGGGGTCCCGGGTGACAGGTCCGGCCGTCGGCTGACGGCGAAGCAGGCATGCCTCCACGCGCGCAGCGTCGCGCGTGTCTCCAGGGAAGACAGAGGCATTCATCATGAAGACTTCGTTGCGTGCGGCGTGGGCCCTCCTGGGCCTGGCCGTCACGGCCGGACTGGGTGCGTGTGGCGAGGGCTCCGGCATGAACGCCGAGCACCGCCTGGTGTCGTCCTCCGATGAGCCCGTCCTCGCGCAGCAGACGTCGGCGCTGTCGGACACGCTGGAGCAGTACGCGGCCAAGTGCGACGCGGCCATCGGCGCGACGGTGCCGGACTTCAACTGCGAGCTGGGCACGGTCGTCCCGACGACGAACCACGTCAACGGCAAGTGTGACCGGCCCAACCGGCTCAACCAGCAGTGTGATCCGGGCAGCCGCTTCCAGGTGCTGAAGGACACGGCGGACGTGTCCATCGTCGCGCATTGCCGCAAGCAGGGGAACGCGGCGAACTACTACGGCGACATCGCCGTCATCCAGACGAACAAGAAGAACGGCGCCACCTGCTTCTACCAGGCGCTGGGCGTACTCTACGGCGCGGACGTGAAGGCCCCCTCCAAGGGCACGGGCGCGTGGAGCTGGAAGACGCCCGCGGACACGGCGTCCATCCGGTGCGTGCGCTGCCATGACAACGGGGCGCTCATCCGCTCGCCGTACCTGACGCAGGTGACGGGCGTGAACAAGCTGCCGGGCGCGGGGGACTTCGGCTTCAACCACGACCAGCCCTACCGCTTCATCGGCGCGGACTTCGCGACGTGGAAGGCCTACAAGGTGGAGGTCGCCGGCAACGTGTGCCTGGGCTGCCACCGCATGGGCACGAACAACCAGCTGGGCTACGACGACGGCGTGGCGCTGGACCTGGGCGTCCGCGCGACCGCGACGTCGGAGGTGGCGAAGAACCCGCACTCGCCCGCGTCCCCCATCTGGATGATGCCGGGCTCCACGTACTACGACGCGAACAACGCGAGCGCCGCCGCCGCGATCCGCGCCTGCGCGCTGCGCCGCAACGAGGTGCCGCTGCCCAACACCTCCGCGTGCCGCATCACCCAGTACACGGACGTGGGCGTCCCCAACCTCCCGGGCACCTTCACCGCCGTCTGGGAGCCGGGCACGCAGTCGGAGCTCCAGGCCTACGCCCGCACCTATACGGAGTACCGCGAGAAGTATGATCAGCTCTGGTCGCAGGGCTGGCGCCTGCACACGCTGCAGCCGTACGTGGTGGGCACGCAGGTGTACTACAACGCCGTCTGGCGCCCGGGCACCGAGGGCGAGCTCCAGCTCTACGGCGCCTCGTACACGGCCTTCCGGGCGAAGTACGACGAGCTGTGGCCGCAGGGCTGGCGCCTGAAGATCCTCCAGCCGTACGTGGTGAACGGGCAGACGTACTACACGGCCGTCTGGCGCCCGAGCACGGAGGGCGAGATCCAGCTCTACGGCGCGACGTATGCGTCCTACCGCTCGACGTACGACTCGCTCTGGCCGCAGGGCTGGCGCCTGAAGCTGCTCCAGCCGTACGTGGTGAACGGGCTGACGTACTACACGGCCGTCTGGCGCCCGAGCACCGAGGGCGAGGTCCAGGTCTACGGCGTCACGTACGCGTCCTACCGCGCGACGTATGACTCGCTCTGGCCGCAGGGCTGGCGCCTGAAGCTGCTGGAGCCGTACGTGGTGAACGGCCAGACGCTCTACACGGCGGTGTGGCGCCCGAGCACCGCGAGCGAGTTGCAGCTGTACGACTCGGACTACAGCGGCTACCGCGGCCGCTACGACGAGCTGTGGCCGCAGGGCTGGCGCCTGAAGATCCTCCGCGCCTACTGAAGCGCGGTCCACCACACGCCACCGGTCCCGGGGGGAGCCGTGTCCTCAATGAACCTGTCGAACGAGGAGTCCGCCGTGTCGCGTTTCCACTGCGAGCTGAAGCTGGAGCAGAAGGGGGCGCACGCGCGGGCCCCGGGTGAACGTCAGGGGACGTTCGTGGACGGGGTCCGGTGGCGTCAGTCGAGAGCACGGGGGCGGAGCGGCTCCGCGGGGGGGCAACCGCCCGCGCGGCACGACGCGGAGGCCGTCGCGCCCGAACGAAGGCAGCCCCTCACGGGCATCGGGCCGGGCCACGAGGAGGCCCTGTCCGCGCACGACCTGCAGTCCGGTTCCGGGTACGCCGAGGCCTCCGCTGGACACCGGATGCAGGCCGAGCCGTTGCACGCGGAGGCCTCACCGGAGCTGACGAACGACGCAGGACCGGTGGCGCCGCCGGAGCGGGCGACCTTCGGAGACCTGGTGGCCACGTCCGTCGCGACGCGGGCCAGCTTCGAGCGGATGGCGTGCGCGGCGGCGTGCAGCGCCACGGTGCTGCTGGAAGGGGAGACGGGCACCGGCAAGAGCCGCGCGGCGCAGGCCATCCACCGCTCCGGGGCCCGCGCGAACGCGCCCTTCCTCGTCGTGGACTGCGGCGCGCTCCCGGCCAACCTCCTGGAGAGCGAGCTGTTCGGCCACGAGAAGGGGGCCTTCACCGGCGCCATCCAGCGGCGCGTGGGCGCCTTCGAGGAGGCCGACGGCGGCACCATCTTCCTGGACGAGATTGGCGAGCTGCCCGCCGAGCTCCAGCCGAAGCTCCTCCGCGTGCTGGAGAACCGGGAGATCCGCCGCCTGGGCTCCAACACGTACCAGCCGGTCAACGTGCGGGTCATCGCGGCCACGCACCGCGACCTGCGCCAGGAGGTCCAGGAGGGCCGCTTCCGCGCGGACCTCTACTTCCGCCTCGCGGTGGTGGGCATCTCCATTCCGTCACTGCGCGAGCGCACGGAGGACATCCCGTTCATCGTCGAGCGCATCCTCGCGGGGCTGGGCGCCACGCCCGAGCAACAGGCGAAGCTCACCACGCCGGACTTCCTCGCGCGGCTCCAGCGCGCCGCCTGGCCGGGCAACGTGCGCGAGCTGCGCAACCACCTGGAGCGCTGCCTCGTCTTCCAGGACGCGCTGCCGCCCACCGAGCCCGATGCCACGAATCCCCTGGCTCCCACGGGTTCTCGCACGGTGGACCCGTCGCTGACGTACGCGGAGGCACGGCGCCGGGCGCTGGAGAACTTCGAGCGCGACTACGTCGAAGCGCTCCTCAAGCTGCACGGAGGCAAGGTGTCCCGGGCCGCCGCCGCCGCGGACATGGACCGCGTCTACCTGTACCGGCTCCTGCGCAGACACGGCCTCAAGAGCTGACGCGCTCACAAAACCCACGCGCGGCGCGGACAGGTGTCGGAGAATCCGCCGCATGTCCGCTCCCATCCTCGACCTGCACGCGCTCCCGTCGATGCCCGCCACGCTCCTGCGCGCGGCGCTGCCCTTCGGGAAGTCCCGGGGCGGCACCGCGCTGCCGGACCTGACGCTGCGGGCGCACGGCTGCCGTGCCTCGCCCGTGCTGCTGGAGCGCTACCGCGCCGCGTGCGGCTTCGACGCCGACGGCTTCCTGCCGCTCACGTATCCGCAGGTGCTCGCGACGCCGCTGCACCTGCGGCTCCTGGGCCTGCCCGACTTCCCGTACTCCGCGCTGGGCATCGTGCACGTGCGCAACCACCTCCAGCAGCACCGCCGCCTGCCGGACACCGCCGCGCTCACCGTGGCCTGCCGCTTCGACGGCCAGCGTGAGGTGCCCGCCGGCCACGAGTTCGACATCCAGACGCGCGTGGAGGCCCAGGACTCGGGCGAGCTGCTGTGGGAGGCCGTCAGCACCATGCTGCGCCGCCACGCCCCCCGGAAGGACAGGGACGGCACGCGCAAGGCCCCGCCTCCCGAGGACACCCGCTTCGCGTCCAGCCGCCCCGCGTCCTGGAGCATCCCCGCCGACACCGGGCGCCGCTACGCGCGGGCCTCCGGCGACTTCAACCCCATCCACCTCACCGCCGTCACCGCGAAGCCCTTCGGCTTCCCGCGCGCCATCGCGCACGGCATGTGGACGCTCGCGAGGTGCGTGGCGGAGCTGGGGGAGGCGGCCCAGGCGGACGCGCTGCGCCTGGACTGCGACTTCAAGAAGCCCCTGCTGCTGCCCTCCCGGGTGACGTTCCAGACGGCTCGCGAGTCCGCGGGCGTGGCGTTCCGGGTGCTGTCGGAGGAGGGGAAGCCGCACCTCGTGGGGCGGCTGGGCTAGAGGAACGGGCGACGCGCCGGCGGGCCGCAGAGGGGCCCGCCAGCCGCGTCAGTCACTCAGCTCCGGGAGGTCCGGCAGGCTGTCCGGGTCCAGCTTCATCAGGGCGCACAGCCGGCTCAGCGTGGGGATGGTGGGGACCATCACCCCTCGCTCGACGCGGGCCAGGACTTCCACGCCCAGTTCCAGATGCTCCGCGACTTCCTCCATGGAGAGCCCCGCCTGCTGCCGCGCTGCCTTCAGCGCGGCGCCAAGCGCTTCGGCCCGCTCTCTCCGACTCTGTGTCATCCCCCGAGCATGGCGCCATCCGGCCCTCTCGTCACTTGAATCCCACACGCCCCCCTCGTGGACGGCGGCCCGGCCGGGGAGCGCCTCCCCGGGACGTGAAGTCCCCAACAGCCCGCTCCCCCCGGGGTCCAGGCTTCCGCCAGCCCTTGCTGATCCCCGGCGCCACGGCCCCGGACCGCGGCCTCCGGGACGGGGCCGGGTGGGGTGGCCACGCGTCCCGGGCATGCGCACGCTGCTCCCTGAGGAGGGGCCTTGCGCATTGGCGCCGGGCAGGGGCTGTGTTACGCCGCCGCACCCCGACTTCCATCTTTGGGACTCCAATCGAGGAGAAGTGAATGACCCGTCGTCACGTGCGCGTCGTCGGCGCGATGCTCCAGAACGAGATGGGTCGCTACCTCATCACCCAGCGTCCTCCCACCGCGTCGCTGCCCCTGCTGTGGGAGTTCCCGGGCGGCCGGGTGGAGGAGGGGGAGCACGACGCGGTGGCGCTCGCCCGCGAGCTCCAGGAGGAGATGGGGGTCCGCATCGAGGTGCTCGAGCAGGTCATGCACACGCACCACGAGTACCCGACCTACGACATCGACTTCCGCGTGTTCCGCTGCCGCCTGAGCGACCCGGACGCGGAGATCCACCACCTGCGCGTGCATGACCACCGCTGGGTGGCGCTGGAGGAGATGGGCCAGTACCGCTTCCCCGATGCGGACGCCAAGACGCTGGCCCGGCTGCTGGACCTGGATCACTGACCGTGCGCCGCTCGACCGTGCGCTCCGCCATGCGCTTCGCCGCCGCCGCGGGCCTCCTGCTGTCCGTCGCCTGCTCCAGCTCCCGCCCCACGCCCACCGGCAACACCGCCCCGGACGCCGGCCTGCGGCAGGTGCCCGCCACGGGGCTCGAGGGCTGCCTGCTGTACACGGACGGCCACCAGACGGGCGCCGTGCCCCGCCAGGTCCCGGAGCTGTCCGGGCTGGCCGCCAGCCAGAAGCACCCCGGCATCTTCTGGGGACACAACGACTCCAACAACGCTTTCGAGCTGTTCGCCCTGGACGAGAAGGGCGCGGTGAAGGCCACGCTCACGCTCACCGGCGCGGATCCGCGCGACATCGAGGACGTCGCCGTGGGCCCGTGCGCGCCGGGCGGCAAGCAGACCTGCATCTTCCTGGCGGACACCGGCGACAACTTCGAGCGCCGCAAGGAGGTGCGCCTGTTCCGGCTGCCCGAGCCCGCGGCCGTGGAGAACGCCACGCTCCCGGTGGAGACGCTGCTCTTCACCTACGAGGACGGTCCCCACGACGCCGAGTCGCTCATCGTCGACGACCGCTCCGGCCAGGTGGGCGTGCTCACGAAGACGCGCGCATCGCTGGGCGACCTGTACGCGGTGGAGGGGCTGAAGCCCGGCGCCACGGGCAGGGCGCGCAAGCTGGGCACCCTGCGCGTGCCGGACGACGTGGACCGCCTGGCCACCGCGGCCGCCCTGCACCCCTCCGGCCAGCGCCTGCTGGTGCGCACGTACACCCGCGTGTGGGAGCTGCGCCGCCCGGACGCGAAGCGGCTGGAGGACTTCGTCCAGGCGCAGGTGGTGGAGGTGCCGGGCGCCAGCCAGGCCCAGGCGGAGGCCGTGACGTTCCTCCAGGACGGCCGCGGCTACCTGTTGGGCAGTGAGTTCGCGGGCGAGCCCCTGGTCCGCGTCGACTGCCGCTGATCGGACAGTCGGGCCCGCGTTCGTTGTCGTCCTGTCACGCCCTGCGGTTGACGGCTTGGCGGGGGTGACCATCTTTGGCCGGCTGAGGGAACCGTCATACGACATGGTGTCGTCTGTACGGGGGAGGGGGAGGGCGAGCGTGCCGACGATGAAGCCACAGGACCTGCCGCCGGGGATGGGCCCGCGCGGAAAGAAGAGCGACAAGCCAACACCCACGAAAGGTGGGTTCAAGTTCGGCTCACCACTGGGCTACATCCTCCTGCTCGTCCTGGGGTTCCTGCTGTTCCGGAACGTGTTTCAGGACGCGGGCGTGCGCCGGGTGTCGTACAGCCAACTGCGCGACGCGGTGGAGAACAACCAGTTCAGCCGTGTGCAGATTTCAAACGAGTGGGTGAAGGGCTTCCTCAAGGAGAACGCCCAGCCGCCTCCGGGCGAGCGAGGCACGCTGCGCAGCGAGCCCAGCGCCCTGCCGTGGATGGCCTACCGCGTCCCTGGTGACGAGGGCCTGGTGCCCCTCCTGGAGCAGAAGGGCATCCAGTTCGAGGCCGTCCCGCAGTCCAGCTTCAGTGAGGTGTTGTGGATCTGGCTCATCCCGATGGGCCTGCTCATCCTCTTCTGGAGCTTCATGATGCGCCGGATGTCCGGCGGCATGGGCCAGGGCCCGCAGAGCGTCATGTCCTTTGGCAAGACGCGCGCGAAGGTCCAGGCGGAGAACGACACCGGCGTGGGCTTCAAGGACGTGGCCGGCGTGGACGAGGCCGTGGACGAGCTCCGCGAAATCGTCGAGTTCCTCAAGACGCCGGAGAAGTTCCGCCGTCTGGGTGGCCGCATCCCCAAGGGCGTGCTGCTCGTGGGCCCTCCGGGCACGGGCAAGACGCTCTTGGCCCGGGCCGTGGCGGGTGAAGCGGGCGTGCCCTTCTTCAACCTCTCCGGTTCGGAGTTCGTGGAGATGTTCGTGGGCGTCGGCGCGGCCCGTGTCCGCGACCTCTTCGCCCAGGCCACCGCGAAGGCGCCGTGCATCATCTTCATCGACGAGCTGGACGCCATCGGCAAGAGCCGCAACTCGGGCGTGGCCGGCGGCCACGACGAGCGTGAGCAGACGCTCAACCAGCTGCTCGCGGAGATGGACGGCTTCGACAGCCGCGCGGGCCTCATCATCCTGGCGGCGACGAACCGCCCGGAGATTTTGGACAGCGCGCTGATGCGCCCGGGCCGCTTCGACCGGCAGGTGCTGGTGGACCGCCCGGACAAGCGCGGCCGCGAGCGCGTGCTGGAGATCCACGCCAAGGGCGTGAAGCTGTCCTCCGACGTGGACCTCAAGGTGATTGCGTCGCGCACGCCGGGCTTCGCTGGCGCGGACCTGGCCAACGTGGTGAACGAGGCGGCGCTGCTGGCCGCGCGCAAGAACCGCGACGCGGTGATGCGGGCGGACTTCGAGGAGGCCATCGAGCGCGTGGTGGCGGGCCTGGAGAAGAAGAACCGCCGCATGAACGAGCGCGAGAAGGAGATCGTCGCGCACCACGAGGCGGGCCACGCGGTGGTGGGCTGGATGCTGCCCTACGCGGAGCGGGTGACGAAGGTGTCCATCATCCCGCGAGGCCTGGCGGCGCTGGGCTACACCATGTCGCTGCCCCTGGAGGACCGCTACCTCATGTCGCTGGACGAGCTGCGCGACAAGATGGCGGGCATGATGGGCGGCCGCGCGGCGGAGGAGATCTTCATCGGCGAGGTGTCCACCGGCGCGTCCAACGACATCAAGCAGGCGACGGAGATCGCCAAGATGATGGTCCGCGACTACGGCATGAGCACGCTGGGGCCGGTGGCGCTGAGCGGTGAGCAGGGGCCGGGCTTCCTCCGGTCCGCGGGCCTGCCGGAGTCGCGCACGTACTCCGAGCAGACGGCGCGGATGATCGACGAGGAGGTCCGCAAGATGGTCTCCGAGGCGCTCGACCGGGCCCGGGAGGTCCTCCACACCAACCGCGACAAGGTGGAGGCCCTGGCGGCGCGGCTCCTGGCGACGGAGGTCATCGAGGAGGAGGCGATGATCGCCATCCTGGGGCCCAAGGTGCAGGCGCAGCGCGGCCTGCTCCACCCGGAGGCCCGCACGGTCATCTCCGCGCACCCCGTGGGCGGCACGGAGTCCGAGCCGACCGTCCCGCCGACGCAGCACGCGGAAGGCAAGCTCGACTCGTAGGCTGAGCCTGCCTGCCCTCCGGGCAGCCCTTCGCCCACCGGATCCACCGCCAGCCTGCGGTGGCCGGTGGGCGAAATTACTTTCCAACGACAAGGAGGCGTCGCCGTGGAGAACCGGATCGGAAAGAGCTACGTCGCGCGGAAAGCGTTGTTCGCCAAGGGCCTGAAGGACGGCCGGCTCACGGTGCAGGAGATCGAGGAGGCGCTGCCCCCGGGGACGCTGACGGCCGCCGAGCGGTGGCTCCTCTACTACTCCCTTCGTGCCGCCCAGGTGGAGATCATCGACGAGGTGACGGGACAGGTGGATCACGGCTTCATGGCGGAAGCGCCGCCGGCGGCCCCGTCCAACCACTAGGCGCGTTGACAGGGCCGCCCTCGCGGTTACGTTCGCGCCGCTCATCGAGGTCCGCTTCTTCCAACCCCTGGCGCAGGTTCGACAATGGACGGCAATCCCCGCAGCGACGAGACCCCGGAGACGCAGGCCCCCGCCGACAGTGAGGCGGAGGGCGCGTCCGCCGACACGCAGGCCGAGGCCGCCCAGGATGGCGAGGTGGCGCGGCTCCAGGCGGAGCTGGAGGCGTCGCGCCGCCGGGTGAACGAGCTGGCCCGGGGGCTCCAGGACCTCACCAAGGACCGGGAGGAGTTCAAGCAGCGCATCACCCGCGAGCGCGAGCGGATGCTCGACGTGGAGCGCGGCAACGTGGCCCGCACGCTGCTGGAGGCCATCGACGAGCTGGACCTGGTGCTGGCCAACAGCCAGCAGGACACGTCGCCCCTGGTGCAGGGCGTGCGGATGATCCGCGACAGCCTGCTGTCCAAGGCCCAGGCCACCGGCATCGAGCGCCTCCAGGTGGTGGGGCGCCCGTATGATCCGAACGTCGCCGAGGCGGCGGACATGGAGGTGACCCCGGTGGAGGGAGACGACCAGAAGGTGGTCGCCGAGTTCCGCGCGGGCTACCGCCTGAAGGACCGCATCATCCGCCCCGCCCGGGTGAAGGTGGCCCGGTACGTGGCCCCGGCCCAGGCCTGAGAAGTCCCTCCTGCCCGCGTCCCGGGGAGCCCCAGGGCTCCGGTGTCGCGGCCGGGAAGGCCGGGGGCCGCCGGTCTGTTGGGCCCTGACGCCATGGCCCGCCGTGTAAGCTGCCGCCCCGTGTCCGTCCGACTGCTCAGCGTCCTGCTCGTGGTGGCGCTCGCCCCGGTGGCGGGAGCCTCCGAGGATCCGCTCACGCCCTGGCTCCAGGCCCGGGTGCGCGAGCACATCGCCTTCTTCGCTTCCCCCCCGCCCGCGACGGCGGACGTCCCCGCCACCGCGGGCATGTCCTCGCTCTGGCGCGAGCGCCCGGCGGGCTACACGGGCCTGCCCCGCTTCACGCCGCCCACGTCGCTGGCGCCGCTCATCCGCGCGGTGGAGGCGGGCGTGGTGAACATCACCACGGTGGGGCCCGGCGCGGTGGCGGGCGCGGTGAAGCGCTCCACCGGCTCCGGCTTCGTGCTGACGCCCGACGGGCTCGTCGTCACCAACAACCACGTCGTCGCCAACGCGCAGGGCCCGGCAGTGTACCCGTCCGGCGTGGGCGTCACGCCCGGCAGGGACGGCCCCCGCGAGGTGCCGGTGCAGCAGGTGTCCGTGCGGCTGGCGGACGGCCGCGAGTTCCCCGCGGACGTGGTGGGCCGCGACGCGTCCACGGACGTGGCGCTCCTGCGGCTCAACGGCGCCGGGCTGGGGACGCTGCCGGCGGTGTACCTGGGCGACTCCGACGCGCTGGAGGTGGGGGACTGGGTGGTGGCCATCGGCAACCCGTTCGGCCTGGACCACTCGGTGGCGCACGGCATGATTTCGGCGAAGGAGCGCGTGCTGGGCGTGGGCCAGTTCGACGACTTCATCCAGACGGACGCGCTCATCAACCCCGGCAACTCCGGTGGGCCCCTCTTCAACATGAAGGGCGAGGTGATTGGCGTGAACACCGCCATCATCAGCGAGGGGCAGGGCATCGGCTTCGCGGTGCCCATCAACCTGGTGAAGGACCTGCTGCCCAACCTGCGGGAGAACGGGAAGCTGGAGCGCGGCTGGCTGGGCGTCGTCATCAACGAGGACGGCGCGGACGCCACCGCCACGGCGCCCGTGGTGAAGGACGTCTACCGCGGCAGCCCCGCCGCCCAGGCGCGCATCCGCCCCGGGGACCGGCTGGTGGCGGTGAACGGCCGGCCCATCGGCAGCTACCTCCAGCTCTTGCGCAAGGTGGCGCTCCTGGCGCCGGGCACGGAGGCGAAGCTGACGCTCTTGCGCGACGGCGGCACCCAGGAGGTGGCGGTGCGGCTCGTCGCCCGGCCCGCGCAGGAGGCCACCGAAGGGCTCTCCAACCGGGGCGGCAGCTCCGCGAACGACCTGGGGCTGGTGCTGCGGGATTTGACGCCGGAGGTGGCGGCGCCCCTGGGCTACGAGGCCTTCCTGGGCGCGCTCGTGTCCGGCGTGGTGCCGCGCAGCCCGGCGGAGCAGGCCGGCCTGCTCGCGGGCGACGTCGTCATGGAGGTGAACCGCCGCCGGGTGAAGGACGCCGCCGGGGTGAGGGCCGCCCTGGAGCGGGGGAGCGCCGGGGCCAGCATCCTCCTGCGCGTGCAGCGGGGCGACGCGCTCCAGTACATCGCCATCGCCCGCTGAACGGCCGCGCTACTTCGCGCCCGCGTCCTTGCCGTTGATCCACAGCCCCAGCTGGTTGCCGGTGCGGCCCTCGGTGACGAGGACGGCCTCGATGCGGGCGTTGACGCCGTAGTTCTTCCCGCCGCCCTTCTTGGGCAGCGTCCACACCGACTGCGGCGTGAAGACGACCTGCGCGCGCACGCCCCGGGCCATGAACATGCGGTTGAACGTGCCGCCGTTCCACATGTCCGGCGCCGTGCCGCTCACCGTGAGGTAGTTCATCACCGGGTTGCCCTGCGCGTCCGTCTTCTTCGGCGCGCCGTGGGACAGCCCGTACTTCCCGCCCGAGAAGAAGGGCGTGATGTTGATGGTGTACTCGTTGGTGCCGGGGTTGAAGTCGCCCGGGGACAGCATGCCCGCGTCGTCCTCGGTGATGATCATGTAGAGGCGCTTGCCCGTGTACTTCTTGCGGAAGGCCTCCGCCTGCTGCTTGCACTGCGGATCCACGAGCGCCCCGTCACACTCGCCCACGTACTTCTCCAGGAAGACCCCCAGGCCGCCCAGGGGCTCGGACTCGTCGCGCAGCTTCGCGAAGCGCGAGTCCACGTCGGCCAGGGCGAGCGTGGGCACAAGGAGGGCAAAGGCGGCGGCCAGGAAGCGATTCACGGCGGGGAACTCCGGAAAAAAGGGGGGGAGGACAGCCCTCGGGATGGTGCCACCGAAGGCCGCTCCGGCGGCAGCGCTTTCCCGTGAAAAGGGACATGGTGCGTCATGGTGCTCCAGGGTGGATGTAGGTGATTATTTGCCTACATCTGGCTACCGTGTAGTTTGCCCCTGTCCCCACCTGTTTCGGAGCCCTCCCCGCATGAACACGCAGCCCCAGGAACGCCGCTCCAATCTGCGCTTCGACAAGATCTTCACCGTGTACCTGTCCACACAGGACGGGATGATGCGGGGCATTGGCCGCAACATCAGCGCGCGGGGCATGTTCATCGAGGTGCGCGACTCGCTGGGGCTGGGCGAGAAGCTGAAGGTGACGTTCGCGGGCGAGGACGGCACGGAGATGACGTGCCTGTGCGAGGTCCGCTACCAGGTGGCGCTGGCCTTTGGCCGCAAGGACGGGCGGCCCGGCAACAGCCGCGGGGTGGGGCTGCGCATCGTGGCGTACGAGACCCTGGATGACGCGCCGCTGCTCCTGGTGGACCGCGAGCGGGTGATGCACTGAGACACCACGGGGCACGGCCCTTCCCCTGTCGAGAGGGAAGACACCGTGCCCCGGGGGGCGCCGCAGGGACTGGACGAACCGGTTACTGCGAGAAGCCTTCCAGCAGGTAGTGGGCCTCGATGCGCTTGAGCGCGAGGATCATCGCGGCGCAGCGGCTGTCCACCGTCCGCCCGATGCAGTACGGGCGGCTGTCGTGCATCTCCGTCTTGCGCGGCTGGTTGCGCGAGATGTCCCGGATGATGCGGTAGTTGCGCTTCATGGCGCGCTCGAGGCGCTGATCGACCTCCGCCTCGCTCCAGCGCTCCATGCGCTTGTTCTGGATCCACTCGTAGTAGGACACCGTCACGCCGCCGGCGTTGGCGATGATGTCCGGGATGAGCTCGATGCCGCGCTTCTGCAGGACGCGGTCGGCCTCCGGGGTGGTGGGGCCGTTGGCGCCTTCCGCGATGAGCTTGACCTTGAGGCGCTCCGCGACGTCCGCGGTGATCTCACCACCCAGGGCGGCGGGGACGAGGATGTCCGCCTGCACGTCCCAGAGGTCCTTCTTCTCGATGCGCTGGGCGCCGGGGAACCCGATGACGGAGCGCTTGAGGTTCTTGGGGTCCGCCACGTAGGCGGCCAGCGCGTTCACGTCGATGCCGTCGCCGTTGAAGATGGTGCCGTCGGCGTCGTTCACCGCGAGCAGGCGCGCGCCCATGTTCCCCAGGATGATGGCGGCGTGGCTGCCCACGTTGCCGAAGCCCTGGAGGACGAAGGTCTTGCCCTTCACGCTCTCGCCGCGGTCGGCGTAGTAGTCCTCGATGCAGAACGCGACGCCCTGGCCGGTGGCCTTGCCGCGGCCCTCGGAGCCGCCGATGCGCACGTCCTTGCCGGTGACGATGCCGCGCAGGTTGTGGCGCTCGCGCTCACCGTCGGAGAACTGGCGGTAGAGCAGCGCCATGATCTCCGGGTTCGTGCCCACGTCCGGCGCCGGGATGTCGATGTTCGGCCCGATGAGGCTCTTGAGCCGGTACATGAAGCGCAGGGTGATGGCCTCCAGCTCCTCGCGGCCGTACTCGCGCGGGTCCAGCTGGATGCCGCCCTTGCCGCCGCCGAACGGCACCTCCGCGATGGCGGTCTTCCAGGTCATCTCCGCGGCGAGCGCCTTGAAGAGGTCCAGGGACACCTCGCGGTGGTAGCGCAGGCCGCCCTTGTAGGGGCCACGGGCCTGGTTGTGCTGGACGCGGTAGGCCTTGAAGCGCTGCGACTCACCGGGGACCAGCTGGTAGACGTGACCGTCCGGCAGGCGCAGGTGGCCGTGGCGGATGGCGACGTCGGAGCCCAGCAGGGCGCGGCCGTTGAGGATCAGGTTGCCGTTGGCCAGGCGCTCCAGGCCGTCCGGGTTGCGCACCTGGGTGACGGGCAGGTCGGCGAAGGACTTGGCCTCCTCGGGGAGGAGGGGGACCAGGCGGTCCTTGAGCTTCGCGGTGACGTAGAAGATGTGCTCGTAGTCGGGCTCTTCGAGCTCCAGACGCACCCGCTTGTCCAGGCCGATGAGATCCGCCGCGAAATTGAAGATCTCCATCGCCTCCGTGTAGATGGTGCGCTTGGGCGTAGGGGCCGGGGCGCGCATGAAAGTCTCTTCGCTGGCCATGATGGAACGTGCTCCTTGAGGGCCCACCCGGATGGGGGCCACTGGGCAAAGCGGCGCCCTTATGAGCACAGGCGCCACGGGAGTTCAACCGCTCTGGCAGCCGACCATTTCTCCAATTTATGGAGAAAAGTCGCGGACTTAGCCGACGCGGTGTGTCACTCCACCGAATGCACCGTGTCATGCGTGTCAGGGCTTCTGGGGGATAGAAGCGGGCATGGGGGAGGGCGCTTGAAAAGGCGCGGAGAAACTCCTTGCCGGGTCCGGATGCGGATGGTACTTACCGCGCCGCTTTCGGTGCGCCGACATAGCTCAGTTGGTAGAGCAACTGATTCGTAATCAGTAGGTCTCCGGTTCAAATCCGGATGTCGGCTCCAAGAAGAAGAAGGCCGGTTGCCCCTGTGGCAGCCGGCCTTTTTCGTTTTCTGGGCTCCGGAGGTCTGCGTGCGGCTGCCGTGGTGGGTGCTGTGCCTCTTCTGGGCGCTGGTCGGGTGTAGCGGCGCGACGAGGGTGGTCCGGCTCGACACGGGGCGCGGTTCGCCGGTCGTGCAGGTGCCTCGCACGGAGCGCGCTGCCGGATTCGTGGTGCTGGATGCGGACGACGTGAAGGAGGCCGTGGCGCGGTTGGGCCAGCGGATCCGTGCGTCGCCGCGTGCTCAGGATGCAGCCCGGCGCCTGTTCGAGGTGGAGCCCCGGAGCGGTTCGTACCTCGTGGACGTGCGGCGCCGTCGCATCACGCCGCTGGGGCCGGGTGAGTCTCTGGCCTCCGAGGCGTCGCTGGCGGACGTTGAGATGACCCGCGCCTACTTGCGTTGGTGCGTGCGGACCGGACGAACGGGCGACTGTCTGGGGCTTCTGAAGGAGAGCCCGGTCATCACTGGAGACGCGCGCTTCGCACTGGCGCTCGCACTGGCGAAGGGGGCGGTGCTGGACGAGCTGTGGGAAGCCGTGAAGGACATGGCGAATCCCGAGGCCCTGGTGCAGGCCGCGCTGTGGACGGCGGCGACCTACGCACTGCTCTGGACCGTGCCGGAGCCCGCGACGAAGGGCGTGGCTGCGGTGCTGACGGCGGCGCTCATCGCCTACGTGGGCATCGACACGTTCTGGGGGCTCATTCAGGGCTTCCAGCGCCTGATGGTCGAGGCGGATGCGGCGCTGACGTTCGATGAACTGCGCGGCGCGGGGGAGCGGTTCGGCAAGGTGATGGGGCGGAACGCGGCGCGGGCCTTCGTGATGCTGGCGACGGCGGCCATTGGAAGCACGGGGGCGTCCCTGGGCGCGAAGCTTCCGGGGCTGCCGGGGGCCGCGCAGGTCGCAGTGAGGGCCGAGGCAGACGCAGGAGTGGTCTACGCGGCGGTCGGCCAGGTTGAGTCCGTGGCCATGGCCGCGGATGGGTTCACGATCGGCCTCGCGCCTGGCGCTGTGGCAATGTCATCGAGTGGCGCGGCGCCCGGCTCTGGCACGCCTGGCTTGAGGGCGTGGAAGTCCTTCAGTGGTTTCAAGAAGGCGATGGGTCCGGCTGGCAACGGGAAGCAGTGGCACCACGTTGTCGAGCAGACTCCTGGGAATGTGCAGCGCTTTGGGCCTGAAGCCCTTCACAACACGGAGAATGTCATTCCACTAGATGAGGCATTGCACCGGCGTGTGAGTGCTTTCTATTCCACCAAGCAGCCTGATGTCACAGGTGCATCAACCCTCACGGTACGCCAGTGGCTGAGCACGCAGTCGTATCAAGCTCAGCGCGACTTCGGCCTGCTATCCATCGAGAATGTTCGAAGAGGCTTGTGGCCATGAAGATGGAAGAGCTCGTCAGTCAGTTCGCGGAGAACGTGGCCGCTCAGACGGATGCAATCTGGCGCGGAGATTCCAAGGCTGGAAACAAGTATGCAAGGAAGTACATCGCCATCTTCGACAAGCTTCGTGCCCACGGCGATACCGGACGCGAGGCGCTGACGGTGTTGTTTGAGCACCCCCGCATGGATGTCCGCGTCATGGTCGCAGCCTACCTTCTTCGCTATCGGACGAAGGACGCCACGGCCGTGCTGAAAGAGGCGGCCAAAGGGGAGGGACTCGTGCCTTTCAAGGCGGGGCAGGCTCTGATGCGCTGGGAAGAAGGCACCTGGTCTCTTGACCCGGAGTAGAGGCGAGTCAGGCCGCTCGCGCCGGAGCGACCCGCACCTGGTTCCGGCCGCCGCGCTTGGCCGCATAGAGCGCTTCGTCCGCCGCGCGGAGGACCTCTTCAATCGCATCCCCGTGCACGCCAAGCTCGCCCAACCCTCCGGACGACGTGACCTTGAACGCGCCGGCTTCGCTCTGAAACGAGAGCGCGGCGACCGTCTGGCGGATGTGCTCGGCCAGGGCCTGCGCTCCGGCCAGGTCGGTGGCTTCGAGCACCACGCAGAACTCCTCGCCGCCGTAGCGGGCCACGAAATCCGTTGCCCGCGTACAGGTGCCCACGGCCTTCGCCACCGTGGCCAGCACCTCGTCCCCCGTTGCGTGTCCGTGCTTGTCGTTCACCGACTTGAAGTGGTCGATGTCCATCATCATCACGGTCAGTGGCAGGCCGCTCCGCCTCGCTCGGGCACTTGCCGTCTGGAGGTGCTCCTCGAGGGCTCTTCGGTTCCTCAGCCCGGTGAGCGCGTCGGTGTTCGCCTGCTGGTGCATCGCCGCCAGGTCTCGCTCCAGCGAGACTCGCTCCAACTGCAAGCGCGCCGCCCGCGCCGTCTCCAGCGCGACCGAGATGTGATTGGCGATGGCCACGAAGATGACCTCGTCCTCGCGGCCAAACACCCCTCGGGCCAGCCGGTGGTCCAGGTAGACGACCCCGAGCAGCCGCCCGTGCAGGAGCAGCGGCGCGGCCATGATGCTTCGCAAGTCATTGGCGAGGATGCTCTCGGTGGCCCGGACCTCGCCCTCGTCGGTGCCCGTGACGACGAGCGGCCGGTGCGTGTCGCGGACCCGCTCGATCACGGTTCGGCTGTATCCGCCCAACTCCGCGAGGTCCACTCCGCCCGCGCCTCGTCCCACACTGAGTGACAGCTCCTGCGTCCCCTCCGGGCAGAGCAACAGGAACGCTCGCTCCGCCCCGAAGATCCGCACGATGACGTCCAGCGCCACCCGCGCCTGCTCCCGTGGCTCGAAGACGTTCGCGCAGGCCAGGCTGACCTCGAGCAGGGCGTCGAGCTGTCGTTGCAGACGCAGCGCGTGCGCCGGGGCTTCTTCCGTGGGATCCGAGCCAGAGGTGCTCCGGCTGGAGGACTCCACCTGGAAGTGGGCCCGCACCCGCCGGGCGCGCGCCTCCCAGCCGGCCTCGTCGGCCAGCGTCAACGCGAGCCGCGCCTCGCGGCGGGAGGACTCCATCCGTCCCCGCTCGCGGAAACGCTGGGCACGCTCGACCATCACCTCGAAGAGCACCCACGGGCAGTCCACCTCGCGGGCCAGTGCCTCGGCCCGTGCGAGCAGCTTCTCGGAGCGGGCCGCGTTGCCCTCAATCCGCCGCAGCATGCCCTCGCAGAGGAGCGCATGGGCCCGGAGCACCGGGGTCGTGGCCGCTCGCTGGAGCTCCGCGATGGCCGCTCGCGTCCTGCCCAGCAGCTCCTCACGGTTCCGGGGCGTGCTCGCCCGGAGCTGCGCGAGGCGCGCGTGGGCGGCGTAGACGAAGAAGAGCCGCAGGTGGAAGGGCGTGAGCTCCGGCCGCATCCCGAGCCGGGCGTGCCGCGCCAACGCCTCCTCGAGCGCGGGCCCCAGCTCTCCCTGCTCCAGGTGGAAGAGCACCAGGTTCTGCAGGTAGACGCTCCAGCGCCAGCGCTCACCTGGCGCCTTCTCCACCATCCGCCGGACGTGCTGAAGCTCCTCGAGCCCGTCCGTGGGGCGGCCGAGGATCGCCAGGATGGCCCCGAGGAAGGACGGGTAGGGGTGCCCGAGGAGCGCCGCGTCCGCGCCCGCGCTCGCTGGGGCCGCACGCGCGTGCGCACGCCGGATCCACGCCTCCGCCTCGCGCACGTACCCTCGGGCGAGCATCGCCCACGCCGCGTCCACGCAGCCGTTGACGAAGTCTCCGGCGTCGAGGAAGCGCCCGTAGGCATCCACCCAGCGCCGGTGCTGCACCTCCGCGCCGGACGAGTCCCCGGCGATGTGCGTCGCGATCCCCTGGTACAGCAGACTTCGGGCGATCAGCGCGCGGTCGTTGAGCTGTTCGGCCACGCCCGCCGCTTTCGCGGACTCCTTCGCCGTGGCCGCCGGACGCCCCAGCACCGCCTGCACGATCGCGTTGTTCCCGAGGAAGAAGACCAGCTCGCGACCCGGCCCGAGCCGCAGTGCCGAAGCCCAGGGCCGGTAGGTCATCTGGAGCAGCAGCAGGTTGCGGACGTCAAAGTAGGCGACGTGCGCCCCCAGGTCGCAGAGCTTGGCGAAAAGGCGGTGGCGCTCTGCCTCTTCGCCGCGCGCGTGTTGCAGGCGCGACCCGAACAGGCTCGTCACCCATCCGACGAGCCAGGCCCAGAGCAGCACCCACACGCCTGATATCAAGCTGCGCGGATGCCGGATGCCAAGCTCGGCCATGCCCGAGGCGATGTCGGACCAGGCCTGTTGGGTGTCGAAGCCTCCCAGGTGGACATGCGCGAGCCGGCAGCGGAGCTCCGCCCGTCGCGCAGGGATGCGTTCGGCGGAGAGGGCCAGGGTGTACTGCTCCACCGCTTCGGCCAGCCGACCCGAGCGAGCGCAGGCATCTCCGCGCGCGGTGGCCAGCTCCGCGTCCCGTGGCAGCCCCAGCTCGCTGGCAGCCCGCTGCGCGGCCTCGAGGAAGCCGTGGGCCTCCTCGTTGGCGCGCTCCTCCAGGGCGAGCTGGCCCGCGGCGAGGTTGGTCTCGTAGCGCCGCCGCGCATGCTCGGGCGCCTCACCGAGCTCATAGTGACGGGCCAGGGCATACGTCTTCGATGCGTCCTGTCCCTCCTGGGCGTCCAGCGCGGTGGCGATCCCCCGGTGCAGCGCGCGGGCCTCGTCCACCGAGAGCCCTCCGAGGAGCGCCTCGCGGACGCGGTTGTGGACGAAGGCGCACGTCCCCGTGTCCTTGAAGTCCACCAGTCGCGCCGTCACCGCCTCGGAGAGCGCCGCCAGCACCTCGTCCTCCCCGAGCCCGCAGATGGGGCCGAGCAGCGCCGTGGAGAACCGCAGCCCGACCACCGCCGCCGCGGTGAGGACCCGCCGGGCTTCGTCCCCCAGCGACCCGAGCCGCCGGACCACGAGCTGGATGACGTCCTGGGGGAGCTGCAGCCGATCCAGCTCCTCGGTGTCGAGCTTCCACGCGCCCCAGTGCGGGACGAGGAGCCCGGAATCCAGCATCGCCCGGACGTACTCCACGACCGCCAGCGGCAGCCCGTTGCTCCGGGACGACACCGCCTCCACGAGCTCCGCCGAGACGGCGCGGCCTCCGAGTTCGCTCGACACGAGCGCCTCCACCTCGGAGGGCCCCAGCGGCCCGAGCCGCAGGACGACCTCCCCGGCGCCTCCGATGGCGTCGGTGAAGGCACGCAGGCCTTCCGCGCACTCGGGCTCGTCACGCGCGGTGCACAGGAGGACCAGGGGCGCCTGCGCGAGCAACGTCGAGAGCCAGCGCATGACCTGGAGGGTGGCCGGATCCGCCCACTGGACGTCGTCGAGGAGGAACGCCGCGCCCGGATGGAACTCGGCGAGGCGCACCAGGAATCGGGCCACGGCGCCGTAGAAGAGGTCCTGCGCCTCATCGGGCCGGGCCTCCTCGCTCGCGTCGCGGAACAGGAGGGAGAGTCCCGGCGACAGCCGCTTGAGGAGCCCGGCCGCGTCTCCGGCGGCCTGGCGGATGCGCTGCTCGGCGGCTTCGCGCTCGGCGCCGGGCAACCGCCGCAGCTGCCGGAGGTGCTCGTCGATGGCCTCGCGCAGGGGGGCGAAGGGCAGGGGATCCGCCTGGAGGCACTTGCCCTCGAGGACCAGCGCCCCGGCGGAGCGCGCCTGTCGCGCCGTCTCGCGCATCAGCCGGCTCTTGCCGCTGCCGCTCTCGCCGTGGAGGAGCGCCACCCCGCCGCGCCGCTCCAGCGCGCGGCTCCACAGCCGGGACAGCGAGGCGAGCTCCGCCTCACGGCCGGTGAACGCGGACTCGGCGACCGGCGTCGCACGGAGCTCCGCCTTACTGGGCAAAAGCCCACCGGGGGCCTCCGGTCCGGAGCGCTCGCAGAGGCGGTCGAGGTCGGCGGCGAGTGCTTCGCCGGACGGGTACCGGTCGTCGGGATCCTTGGCGAGGAGCTTCTCGATGACCGCGACCAGGGCCGGGCTCAGGTCCGGGCGCAGGACGCGCAAGTCCGGCGGGCGGTGCGCGGCGTGCTGCCGCAGCAGCTCGCCCACGTCGGTGGCGGTGAACGGGGGCCGGCCGGCGGCACCCTCGAAGAGGATGGCCCCGAGCGCGTACAGGTCCGCGCGTCCGTCCACGGGACGCTTGAGCATGCCGGACTGCTCCGGCGCGCTGTATTGCAGCGTCCCCGCCAGCTTGCGGCCCGCCTCGCCGCCGGTAGCGCGGGCGACGAACCCGAAGTCGATGAGCGTGGCGCGCCCGGTGTCCGAGACCACCACGTTCTGCGGTTTGACGTCCCGGTGGACCAGCCCGTGCCGGTGGACCTCCGACAGCGCCCCGGCGAGGTCCCGGGCGATGGCAATCAGCGACGCCTCCGTCGGCCGCCCCTGCGCGAACCAGGCCGCGAGGCTGGGCCCGAGGACGAGCTCCAGCAGGAGGTACGGCCGCCCCTCCACGTCACCCACCTCGAGGATCGCCGGCAGGCTCCGGTGCCGCAGACACGCCAGGAGCGCGGCCTCCCGGCGGAAGCGGGTCCGCGAGACATGACCGGAGCGCGCCACGTCCTCACGGAGGACCTTCAGCGCGAAGACGGCTCCCCCTCGCGAGGCCCGGTAGACCACGCTCTGCGAGCCGCGGCCGATCTCCGCCTCGAGCTGTAGGTCGCCGAAAACGCCGTGCCCCATGCCTTCCCATCCTAGCCGTGAATCCGCTGGGGACCGGGTTTCCGCCCGGTCCCCGTCCAGGGGAGCGCGGGAGGAACGACTGGAGAGCTGAACCCGTCGATAAGCGCAAGGCTGGCCGCCCGCCCTCTTCTCCTGTTATCGGCGGGGAATCCGTCGCAGAACGCGGCTTGTTCGGGCGCGAGGTGCTCGTGAAGGCCTCTGACCCTCTTTGGGAGCAATGACGTGAGCAGTCTCATGAAGGAGTCCGTGCTGCGCGTGCATCACTGGACCGACACCCTGTTCAGCTTCGTCACCACGCGCGACCCGGGCTTCCGCTTCGCCAGTGGTCAGTTCACGATGATGGGCCTGGAGGTCGAGGGCCGGCCGCTGCTGCGCGCCTACAGCATGGTGAGCGCGCACTATGACGACCACCTCGAGTTCCTGAGCATCAAGGTGCCCGGCGGGCCGCTGACCTCCCGGCTGCAGCACCTGAAGGAAGGGGACCAGGTGCTCGTCAGCAAGAAGGCGACGGGCACGCTCGTGCTCAAGCACCTCTTGCCCGGCAAGAACCTCTACATGCTGAGCACCGGCACGGGCCTGGCGCCGTTCCTCAGCCTCGCGAAGGACCCGGAGATGTACGAGCAGTTCGACCGGGTCATCCTCACGCACACCTGCCGGCGGGCCGAGGAGCTGGCCTACCACGACCTCTTCCTCCACGAGCTGCCCCACAACGAGTTCTTCGGGGAGCTGGTGAAGCAGAAGCTCACGTACTACCCGAGCGTCACGCGCGAGGACTTCCGCAACACGGGCCGCATCACCGACCTCATCCAGAGCGAGAAGCTGTTCAAGGACGTGGGCCTGCCGCCGCTGAACCCGGAGGTGGACCGCGTGATGCTCTGTGGCAGCCCCGGCATGCTCGCGGACCTCACGACCATGCTGGAGGCGCGCGGCTTCCGGGAGGGCACCCCTGGTGAGGCCGGGCACTACGTCACCGAGAAGGCCTTCGCGGAGCGCTAGTTTCAGAGCACGCTCTTTCCAAGCGCCAGCAACACATCGAGGAAGCGACGGTTGGCGAAGAGCAGGGGCACCATGGGCGCCATGGCCGCGATGAGTACGGCCAGTGCCGCACGGACGTCCACCGGGAACCAGCGCATGCGGCGCGCGACGCTGAAGGACGACCCCAGGTCCACGAGGGACGAGAACTCGGGCGCGCCCAGGAGTTCCTGCCCCGCGGGCAGCTCGCGGTGGAACCACCGTTGCTCGAAGTGCCGCGAGTGCCAGGCGGCCACCCCCGAAAAGGCGTGGTCCCCGCGCCGCTTCGCGATCAGGAGCTGACGGCTGAAGAAGGCCAGCGGGGCGAAGACGACGACAACGCTGAGCAGCGCGAAGGCGAACAGGTGAAGGGCGTAGTCGGTGAGGTCGGCGCTGGGGGCGCGCCCCAGCCGCTGCGCGGTGAGCGTGGAGGCCACCGCGAGGACGATGAGCGCGAAGCTGGCCTGGCAGGTGCCGAGGAACCCCAGGCCCCCCGCCAGGTCAGGATGGGTGGGCACGAGGGCGAGCGGCAGCCGGGAGACCCTGAACAGGAAGACGGCCCACAGGACGCTCCGCCAGAGCCAGCGCAGCAGCAGGAACCGGATGAGGGGCATGCTCACCACGAGGTACCACCCCCCAGCCAGGGTGAGCGGGCCACCGGGCTCCGCGTGGACCCAGGCCGGGTTCGCCTGATGGGGCAGGTCCATGAAGGACACGGCGAAGGAGGCGACCAACAACCCGGCCTCGATGCTGGCGCTGCGCTTCAGCCGCATCACGCCGCGCGCGATGCCCTCGAAGGTGGCCAGGTCCTTTGTCTCAATCAGCTCCGAGACGACGAACTGGCGCACGGCCGCCTTGAGGCTCAGGTCGATGTAGCGCTCGACCGCGATGAGCAGCGGTAGGGACACCAGGAACTCGACGTGGATCCCCAGGTCGCGCAGGAAGGCATGTGACACGGAGGGCCCGCCCTGGAGCAACGACAAGGCAAGGAGCGGCAGCCAGCCCACCAGCGTCAGGACGAGGATGCGCACGGGCCGGGAGACACGGAGGGGGCGGGCGGGGGAGCGCCGTCGATGGAACGCGCTTCCCTGGACGAGCGAGAAGTCGAGCAGTGAGGCGGGGACGTCCATGGCGATTTCAAAGCTGCGCCTTGGGAGCCGCCCTGGCCAGTCATCGCGCCGCTTGCCCTACCGCTGGGGCGAGAGCTTTCCAGGCATCCACGTGCGCCAGGGCTCGCCAGGCGGGGGATTCAATCCCTTTGCAACGGGATGGTTCGTTTGAGAGGCATTGAATTGCAAGCGCCCGCCTGCTTCCGATATTCAGACAGCCGCGGTTCCCACCGAGAGGAGCTCCCGATGCTGACGCGTGTCGTGAAGAGTGCTTTCGTCGTGATGGGGCTGGGGTTTGCCCTGGCCTGTGGTGGCGCGGAGACGACGGACGCCGAGCAGCCGGAAGGAGTCACGGCCGAGGCCCAGGCTCCCGAGTCGGGTGACGTCTCCGCCCAGGTGGGCCCGGGCTGTGGTGGCTTCAAGCAGCGGTGCTGCGAGGGCAAGTACTGCAACACCGGCTTCGAATGCAGTCCTTCGACGCTGACGTGCCTCTACTGAAGCCGCTCCGAGGCACCTCGTGGCTCCGCCCGGGGTGCCTCACCGGAGAGCACCGTAGGTGAGTGAACGCCACAGCCATTCCGCAGGGCCGAAGCGGAAGTGTCTCAGCCAGACGTGGCTGAGCAGCACCTGCACCGCGAAGAGGCCCAGCGCGATGCCGACACAGTGTGACGGCGGCACGCGGCCGATGAGCCCCAGGCCCCAGCCGTTGTAGAGACACAGGCTCAGCACCGTCTGCATCAAATAGTTCGTCAGCGCCATGCGGCCCACGGGGGACAGCACCGCCAGCGCCCGGCGCCAGCGCTCACGCTGGAAGAGCAGCGCGAACCCGGCCAGGTACGCGGCGCCCAGGAGCATGTAGCCCAGCTCCTGGAGTGCCATCAGGAGGAACAGGCCGGCGTGGGTCGCTGGCTCCAGCCTCTGGGCTCGCAGCTGGAACGCCAGCAGTCCTCCCGCGTTGAGCAGTCCTCCCACGCCCAGGCCCCACCCCAGCACCCGGCGGAGCAGGGCGCGGTGGCGCTCCACGTCCTGCAGCCATCGATGACGCCCCGCCAGCAGGCCCAGGAGGAATCGGCCCAGGATGAGCGTGAGCCAGATGAGCAACCGGGGGGAGCTGAACCACGTCCGCAAGACGTAGCGGGCGTTGCCGGCCTGCGCCGTCCAGACCGAGTCACTGGAGAGCGCCGCCAGCAGCTCGGCCCGCAGCTCCGATTCAGGGGCATGCGCCGCCGCGCCGGGCCCCCACAGCTGAAGCGCGAGCACCAGGGGCGGCATCACTCCCAGCAACACCACCACCCAGCGCCACAGCGTCTGGTCCGACCTCCCGGCGAACAGCAGCAGCAGGAGGCCCGCCAGCGCGTACAGGTGGAGGATGTCGCCCATCCAGAGCGCCAGCAGATGCACCGCTCCGAAGCAGAACAGCACCCCCATCCGCCGCAGATGGATGGGGACGTGCGAGGTGCCCCGGTCCTCTGCTCGCGACAGCTGGAGGGAGAAGCCCAGACCGAAGAGGAAGCCGAAGAGGTTGAGGAACTTGTGCGCCACGAAGAACAGGAAGAGGGCGCCGGTCACCAGCTCGGGGAGCGGCGACCCCAGGGACTGGAGCTGCGCGGGTGGCAGCAGGTTGCGGCCTCCGAACCAGAGGAACGAGTTCGAGACGAAGACACCGCACAGCGCGAAGCCGCGCATGGCATCCACCATTTCGACGCGCTCTCGAGACGACACCGGCTGGGCTGAATGAGACACGGGGACATCCTGCGGGGAGCCCCTGACATCGCCGCGGAACCACGGTTGGGTTTTGTGACAGACCGCCGGCAACCCGCCGGAGCCTTCCCGTGTCATGGGGCGCCAGGGCACTGTTCCGCCTCCGATGTCCGCGGAGGAATGACATGCGCGGTAGCAGTGCCGAAAGGCTTTCATCCGTCGAACACGGCTCCGGCGGAGTGACAGTCCGGGATGCCGGTGCGGCGTTCTGGAAGGACGGTGGCGCGCGTGATTGGGATTGCTGGGTTCCCGAGGGACACTTCAATCTCAGCCAGCGCTTCCTCAAGTGCGCCCAGCACATCCAGATGGAGGGGTTCCATCAGGTGCCTGTCACGCTGAGCGACGGGCGCGGGCAGCCTGTCGGTGTCGCCGCCACGTATCGCAACACCATCGACGGGGCGGACCTTGGCAATGAACGGATCCAGCAGGCCGTTCACCTGGTGCGCGGCGCGGCTCCGCGCTTCCTGAAGTACGGCGTCATCGAAGTCGGCAACCCTGCCGGGGTGGGATTCCCGGTGCGCTCGTCGCTGTCCAGCACCGAAGCCATCACGACCCTGGCGCGCTGGGCGCAAGCGGAGGCGGACCGGCAGCGTTCGTCGCTGGTCGTCATCCGGGACATCGAGCCCACGGTCGCGCCTGACGCCGTGGAGGTGCTCCGTCGCCTGGGCTTCGTGCCCTCGCCGCTTCCGGCGGCGTTCGTCGTCCCGCTGCCGTTCACCTCGTTCAATGAATACAAGGCCCACATGCGGGCTCGCTACCGGGCGCGGTTGGCGGGGTGCATGAAGGAGACGGCCTCGCTTCGCGTCGAGGTGGTGGAGCAGTTCGCGGAGCTTGCGCCACAACTCACGGCGCTGTGGCGGACCCTCTACGACCGCGCCACCCAGTACCGGCGGCTGGTCCTCACCGAGGGCTTCTTCGCCTCCGCCAGCGACATGCCCGAGGCGAAGGTGATGCTGCTGCGCCGGCCTGATGACAGCGTCGCCGGGTTCGGGCTGCTGTTCCTCGACGGTCCCATGCTGCGGTTCTCCTGCACCGGCTTCTCGCGAGAGGCGGCGCTGGAGGAGGGCGTCTACTTCCGGCTGCTGTACGAGGTCGTCCGCTACGCCATCGAGCATGGCTGCAAGGCGGTCAACATGGGGATGACCACGGCCGGGCCGAAGATGAGCGTCGGTGCCCAGCCCGTCCACGTGTCGGCCTGGATCTGGCACCGCTCGGCCTTGCAGCGTCAGGGATTGGGCTGGCTCACCCAGAACCTGATGAAGCCGCCGCCTCCCGTGGAGCGGAACGTCTTCAAGGAGGACGTCCCCCTGTTCCAGGACCCGGCGCTGTCGGAGCAGCCGGTCACGCCCCGGCCCTGAGCCGTTCACCGATGTCCAGCCGGATGGCCTCCTGCACGTGGGGCCAGTCCGCCAGGTTTCGCGCCAGCGTCCGGAAGTGCTCCCTCCGGACGCTCACCCGCACCACCTGCTTCATCCGGCCGTCCTCCATGCGGGGCAGGACCGTGCTGTGGAAGGCCGGCAACAACAGCCACTTGTTGAGCTGCGAGCTCCTCAGCAGCGTGACGAAGGCCGCGCCGTCGAAGCGCACGTGCGCCAGTTCCTGACTGGTCCAGTTGGAGGAATAGACGCGGTCCCTCCCGAGCAGCCAGTGGTGATACACGCTGGCTTGGCTGGTGTTGCGGCGCCAGTAGTCCGCCCAGTGCAGGTCCTCGCACAGCTGCGTCCGGCCATAGGCAGACACCACGGCCCGGTTGCGGAGGGCCAGCTCGGTGACGCTCGAGTTCCACAGGTCCGCGCGCCTCAGCACCGCGGACGCGTTCCCCAGGCAGTTGGCCACCGACCCCGGTGGCGCGCCCAGCAGCTCGCGGACGTCGATGGGGAAGTACAGGCCCACTTCGGAGGACGCTCGTGGATCGCGGGTGCACTCGCCGAAGAACTTCAGCAGCGTCGCGTTGACCACGTCGTTGGTGGACACCTTCGTGCCCGAGGCCTGCGCCTGGGTCTTGATGGCGTCGACGCCGTCCTCGTCCAGGAAGAGGCAGACGGGCACGGCATCCGTCACGGCCTGCTTCAGGTAGCGCGCGATGCCCAGCGCCGCCTTCGCGCGCGAGATGTGGACGATCCCGTGACGGCCCTGCCTGGAGGGCTGGACGCCGGCCGCTTCGCCCGGCTCGCCCAGGTGCCTCCAGATGTCTCGCCGGTCGAACACCGGCGGTTCGCCGGGCCCGTGGTCCGGGTCGCTGTAGGCGTCGGAGACCGCTCGCAGGA
The DNA here is from genome assembly GCF_036245865.1 of Corallococcus caeni. Classification (NCBI taxonomy): domain Bacteria; kingdom Pseudomonadati; phylum Myxococcota; class Myxococcia; order Myxococcales; family Myxococcaceae; genus Corallococcus; species Corallococcus caeni. Next base: position 390,865 of record NZ_BTTW01000007.1, read on the forward strand.
AGTCGTAGATGCCATGCAGGTCCGTCAGCGCGTGGTTCCAGCTCAGGCCCACCACGGAGGCGTCACGGAAGTGCGTGAGCTTCAGGTGTAGCAGCGGGCGGCGCCCGTCGTGGCTCGGCGGCTTCCCGGGGGCCAGCCGGGAGACGAAGTCCCCTGAGTAGAGGATCCTCCGGTCTCCCGTGGGGAAGGGCGCGTCGACCTCGTCGAGGTCCAGGCCGACGGCGCTCATGCCCTCACGGACCCCGGGGCGCGGCGGGTGGTGGCAGATGACCAGCACCGCGTCTTCCTGCTGCCTCAGGGTGCCGTGGAAGAACGGATAGCGGATCAGCGTCGCGCGGAGTGCCTGGGTGAAGCGCTCGGTGTCGATCCTCCCGCTGAAGACCGCCGCGAAGCTCACGAACATGTCCTTGAGCGCGACGTCCACGGCGCTCAGCGCCCACGTCCGCTTCAGCGGTTCGGAAGGGGTGAGGACTCGCTGCCGTGTCATGTGCGGGGGCCTCCGGCGAGAGGAACTGCGTCAGGGTTTTGTGCGCGTGCGCGACCGCTCGCGCATCAGCTCGACCAGGGCCAGCGCCTCGCCGCCCTGTCCCGCCAGCGCTTCCATCATTCCCGCCTGGTCTTCCGCCGAGCGGTTCTGGCCCAGCTTGAACTTGCCCTGGAGCTCCTCGATGGGCAGCTCGAAGCCGACGATCTGCTCCAGCATCCGCGCGTGCTGCTCATCGGACAGGCGGGTGTCGTGCCCCGGGGCTCCGATGGCGGGCTCGTACTCCGCGATCATCGCGTCGATCAGCTTGGTCAGCTCCGCTTGTGTGTCGATGACCCGGGGCCGCCCGAGCGCGTGTACCACCGCGTAGTTCCAGGTCGGCACCGAGGGCCGCACCTTGTACCAGGTGGGGGAGATGTAGGCGTGGGGGCCATGGAAGACGCAGGTCACCTGCCGCTCGCCGTCGAAGTCCTTCCAGTGCGGATTGGCTCGCGCCACGTGTCCCAGCAGCGTGCCCTTGTCGCCACGGCCGGGCACCAGCACCAGCGGCACGTGTGAGACGTTGGTGCCGGAGCCGTGCGAGATGACGGTGCTGAAGCTGTGCTGCTTCATGAACGCGTGCAGCGCGGGGAGGTCCGACTCCTGGAAGGTGCGGGGCGTGTAGAGCATGCGGTCCTCGACGAGGGCGGTCAGATGCTCAGGGCGGAGAACACCCTGGGCCCGACCGCGTTGTAGATGCGTCGGAGCAACGACCAGGACAGCCTTGCACGCCAGGAGAGGTGAGAGAAGCAGAGCAGTTCGTACTCGGTCAGCGGCGTGGCCCCTCGCTTCTGCTTGAACTGCCCGGAGCCCGAGCTCAGGTTGAGCGGCAGACCCCGCTGTTCGGCCAGCTGCATCAGGTGGCTCATCCCCGCCCGGTACAGGCCGTGCTTGCGCGACAGCACCGGGTCGTGGCCCACCACGGAGCCGATCAGCTCTCCGCCCGCGACGAAGCAGGTGACGAAGTAGGCGAGGCGTCCCTCCACCTCGATGCCGTAGACCTCCAGCAGCCCCTGCCGGAACACCTCCTCGAACCAGGCCTCCGTGAAGAAGGCGTTATGGTCGGAGTACTTGTCGATGTAGAGCGCCCGGTACAGCTCGCGCAGCCGGTCGATGGCGCCCGGCTCGGCGGCCGTGAGCCGGCGCAGGTTCGCGCGGTGCTGGTTCAGCAGGTTGCGGTCCTGCCGGAACTCCCGGGGCGGCTTCTTCCCTTCCTCGTGCCGCCACACGTACATCTGCCGGTTGAAGATGGCGTGCAGCGCCGCGCCCGGGCGCTCCCGGGCCACCGCCGCCGCCGTCTCCGCGGTGGCCCGCTTGAAGACGAAGGCGTGATCCGGGAAGCGCTCGCGCAGCGCCTGCGTCAGCCTTTCAAGCTGCTCCGGCGTGAAGCGAAGCGCCGGCCCCGTGGCCACCATCCAGTGGTTCACGTAGACGACCCGGTCCAGGTGCCTGGGGCGGATGACCGTCCGCACGGCGCGGATGAACGCGAGGAGCGCCCGCCGCGTCCCGGGCTCCTTCACGGAGGCCACGAACTCCTCCGCGTAGGTGATGTAGTTGATGAACGGCGACGTGAGGTAGCAGTCGCTGTCCGCGCCGTCGTTGACGATGAGCGGTGTCACCTCGCCATCCACGTCCGCCAGCAGGACCCGGTGGCGGGTGTTCCCGATGAACGGCGTGGTGCCGCGCTCGACGTAGTGGCCGACGAGCTTCGACGCAAGTCGCGCGCTGTCGCTGCCCTCCGTGGACGGAGGGGCGCGCTCAATGAGCCTGACCGGAGCCATGGCGCACGTCGAACGAGTACACCGGGGTCGTGCCCACGGTGAGCGTCACATCCCGCACCGCTTCGCCACGGAACGTGTAGCGCAGGCGCGCCTCCGGCCCCATGCCCAGCAGGTCCACCGTGTCCTCCGACACCGGCACGGCCTTCAGCATCGGCTGCTCGTTGACGAAGATGCACAGCTCGTTGTCCACCATGCGCATGCCGCCCCTGGCCTCGGCCGTCAGCGGCGCGAGCCCGGTGCCGGGCAGGCTGAAGCCCTGGGGGAGGGTGAAGTCGAAGGCGAAGCGCTCGACGATGCGCGGATCCAGCTCCGCTTCCGTGACTTCGCTCCCCATCGCCTGGAGCGACGGCGGGACTTGCTGGGGCGGGAAGAGGTGGAGCAAGGCGTCGTCCGCCGTCACGTCCAGCACCAGGTGGATGCGGGCCACAGTGCTCTTGTTCACGCCGTGGTGCGGCAGCGAGAAGTCGCCGTACCAGAACTCCCCCGCGCGCCAGACACACCGCTGGCCGCCCACGAAGAACTCCACGTCGGGGTGGGTGACGACGGGGATGTGGAGCCGGACGATGCGCTTGGAGAGGAACGCGTCCGAATGCTCGCGGATGACGCCGCCGGGCTCCAGGCGCAGCAGGCGCGCCAGCCGCAGCTTCAGCCCCAGGCCCGAGAGCAGGTCGCGCAGGTAGGGGGCCTGCTCCAGCACGGGCGACGCCCCCGACGTGGCGGAGTGCAGACAGATGGAGGTCCACCCTTGATGGCCTTCGCCCGGGTAGCCCGCGGGCAGGGCTTCCACCTGACGCCGGACGGCGTGGTACGCCTCTTCCAGCGCCTGCGGGTCGAACGTCTTCGTCAGCTTCACGGCATGCATGGGACGGCGCTCCTCAAGAACGTCGTTGATAGAGATGGATCCGCCAGAGCTGCGTGCGCTCCCGGGCGATGGCGTCCTGGTAGCCGTCGGAGACGACCTCGTAGCCCTGGACCTCCGGGGCGGCCACGCGCAGGTGTCCCCGGGTGACGACCAGGGCGTCCGGCGTGAGGCCGGGCTTCATCGCGTTCAGGAAGTCGCGCTCGCGCTCCGGTGGGAGGAACGAGGGCACGTCGGAGAGCGACACGAAGTCCACGCCCCGCTGCTCCTGGACGTGCTGGATGATGTCGCCCCGGACGTACTCGATGTCGGTGTCGCGCGCGGCCCGCTGCGCCGCCAGGAAGACGTCGGCGTCGCACTCGATGGGGTAGCCCTCCGGGTAGCGGAGCTCTCCGAAGAAGACCAGCTGGAGGAAGAAGCTGGAGCGCACCGGCAGCGTGCGGAAGAGCCGGTCGAAGATGTCCCAGTAGATGCGGAACGCGCTGCCCGGGAGGTTCTTCTTCGGGAAGTCCCCCCGGTAGAGCAGCGAGTTGAGCACCGCCGAGTTCCCCATCAAGAGGAGCACCAGCTTCCAGGCTCCCTTGGGGAACCCGCCGTCCAGATACGTGCGCTGACCCGCGACGTCCGGCTGGTCGAACATCCTCCGCCCGCGCTGGCCGGTGAACAGCCCGACGAAGCGCGACAGCGTGCGCAGCATCCCCTCGAAGCGGCCCAGGTAGACGATGCGCTCGCCGGCCTGGACCGCCTTCCACACGGGGTCCAACGCCGTCCGCGCGGAGCCCGACAGGGGCAGGGTGGCGAGCAGCTCCAGCCGACGCTGGATGGACATGGCCTCGTAGCCCAGGAGCCCCAGGTACTCCGCGTGGTTCAGCTGGCGGAGCGCGGCGATGCGCAGCTCGGTGAGCGCGAGCTGGGTGTCGGAGATGTCCACGCACGTCAGCTTCCGGGGCGCGCGGGCGAGGAGCGGCACCACGCGCCCGCCGCTGCCGGCGACGGCCACCACGTGCCGGGCATCCGCCGGCAGGGCGTGCAGCTCGACGCTGGAGTCCTCGTCGCCGAGCGAATAGTTCAGGTGGCTGAAGTAGGCGCGTGCCATGGCGTGGGGCTCACAGCGCCTTGAGGAAGGCGGCCCGCTCGCTGCGCCCGTCGACGAGCTGGGCGTAGGCGTCCGCCACCTCGTCCATCATCCGCCACGTCAGCCGCAGGCTGGTCTCCATCACCTGGGCCACGTCCTCCCAGTCCTCGGGCGTCCTGCACTTCTTGGCGATCATCTCGTCGACCGCCTGCGAGTGCTCCGCGTCGATGTCCGAGTGCGCGACGAAGAAGGTCATCTGCGCCGGGGTGAGCCCCAGCGTCTTCTGCACCTTGCCCAGGAGCGGCCGGATGTAGTCGTAGCAGCTCTCCGCCCAGAAGCTGTACCCCAGGCGCTGCAAGGGATTGCCCTGGTAGGAGACCCAGTACAGGTACGCGATGAGGACCTCCGTCGCCGGCAGGGCGCGCGGGATGGGGAACCCCGGCGCAAGGCCCATGCTGGCCACGTCGTGCAGGGCCATCTGCTCGTGGCCGACCTCCTCCTCCGCGTGGTTGAAACAGAACTTCTGGTAGTGCCGGTCGTCCTCACAGCGCACGCCCACCAGCGCCTGGTTGCGGGCGTTGTGACGTGTGTAGTGATACGTCTCAATCAGATACAGCGCGTAGAGCGCCTTGGTGACCTCACCCTGCTGGACGGTGCGGACGAAGCGGGACTGGGCCAGGAGCTCGTCCCAGACCTGGGAGCGGCGGTGCTTCAGGGCCTCCAGGCCGGGGGCTGCCTGTGTCGTGTCGGTCATGTCTGTTCCACCTCAACCAAGCGGGAGTAGGCGTCCGGTGAGTCATTCAGCCGGAGGCGGGTGAGTCGTTCGGACATCCGGGTGCTCGCGGCGATGAGCTGCGGCCAGGTGCCCGCCATCAGCGTGTAGGGCTGGGGGCCCCGCATGGGCACGCGGTGCTGCTCCTCCGAGGACGCGGCTAGCCCGTAGCGCTCGAACACGGTGCGCGCGGCCCGGCGGCACAGCCCGACGATGCCGATGTAGCCCTCCGTCATGGCCCAGGTGCACGCCGCGACGAGCAGGCGCGGCGTGACGGAGGGGCTGCGCGCCTCCGGGTCCACGACCAGGCGGCTGAACTCCGCGTAGCCGTGGAACCGGGACGCCTCACCCTCCAGGGAGGGCGCGAGCGCCTGGAACTCGAAGGGGCCGGGCGTGATGCGCAGGCTGCCCACGAGCTGGCCGTCGCGGCTGGCGTGGAAGTGCGCGCTGCGCTCGTCCAGCTCCAGCCGCCAGTCCAGCTGGAGCTGCTCGGGGCTCAGCAGGTAGCTCAGCCGCGCCCGGTACTGGGCGTCGCGGAACTGGCGCACGCGCTCGACCTCGGCGGGGGTCGTCGCATGGAAGAAGGGGCCTGCCAACACCACGGGCGTCTGGCCCGCGCCGAGCCGGGCCATCCGCGTCTCCAGGACGCTCATCGCCGCGAGACGGGAGGCGAGCTCCTCGTCGCGGGATGCGCCACCACCTGTATCAGCCACGGACTTCCCCCTCTGACTCTCGCAATGCTGCCGCTGGCGGCGGGCGCCGACGCAAAGGCATACGTGTTCAAGGAATTGGAGGCGAGGTGTCTCGCCTGCAACAGAACAGTCGCCTGGATCGGCATGCCGCGTAAAGCGCGCCAGGGGTAGACATCCCGTCGCGGCGGGAGACTCCCTTGCGAGTAGAGCGCTTGCCCATTCGAGGCAAGACACCGCACGTCCGGGGCTACGGCTGGCGGGCCTGCTCCGCCGACGGAAGGCCCAGGGCCGCCGCCAGTTCGGTGAGCTTCGCCTGCACCTTGCGCATGTTCTCCGGCCCCATCCGCAGCAGGTGTTTCTCCGCCGCGCTCAGCGCTTCCAGGCTTGGATCCGCGTAGACGTAGAGCGCTCCCTTGGGTGCCAGCTCCACGGGCGCCTTCGGCACGGGGACCCGGGTGAGACGCCCGATGGCCTGGGACAATGTTTCATCCAGGCTCCTGCCCGGCGGGGCCAGCTCCGCGTGGGCGGCATCCAGGAGCGGCTTGAGCTCCTGATACACCTGCCCCGCGGTCTTCGCGTCCAGTGAGGTGATGACGCGGGTCACCCCGTCGTACCGGGTATGGCTTTCCGGCGCCGCCACCGTACGGCCCTGACGCTTTGTCACGCGGAAAGGGCCCGCTGGCGCCATGAAGGACAGGGGCATGCGCGGGCTCTGCCCGTCGGCGATCAGGTTCGCGGAGGCAGCAAAGCGGCGGACCAGGTCCTCGGCGGCCAGCCAGCGCGCGAAGTCCGCGTCGCTGGAGAGCCCCTTCAGCAGGTCCCGCACGCGAGGGTCGGTGCCGGAGAGCTGCACCGCCGGGGGCGCGGGCGGGGCCGGGGGTGAGGGCTGGGCCGTTTCAGGCGCAGGGGCGGGGGGCGGCTCCGGCGTGCGCAGGATGAAGAAGCTCGCTCCTGCCAGGAGGGCCACTCCGGCGGCGATGCCCAGGGGCCAGCGCAGGGAACGGACAGGAGAGGGCGGACGGGGGGCGTTGTCGGTGGGGAGCATGGGCGTGGAGCGCGTGGGGGTGAAAGGGATTACAGCTCGCCGGCGTGGGCCTGCTCGGCCAGGCGGAAGGAGAACTCCGCGCGGCGGTTCTTCTCCGGGGCGTTCACGTCCGCGGGCCGCTCCTCTCCATAGGAGATGACGGAGATGCGACCGGGCTCGACGCCCAGGTTCACCAGGTAGGCGCGCACGCTGGCCGCCCGGCGCTGGCCCAGCGCGACGTTGTATTCCGTCGTGCCCAGCTCGCAGGTGTGGCCCGCCACCGTCACCTTCGCGAGGCCGCGCTGACGCAGGGCCTGGGCGATGCGCGCCAGCTCGTCGGTGGCCTCGGGCGGGAGGATCGAGGAGTCGAGCGGGAAGTAGATGGGCGTGGCGCTGAGCGCCGCGAGCGCCTGCTCCGCGTCGTCGCCGGGCGCGGGCTTCGCCGCGTTGCCGCGATCGCTGACGGACGGGGCCGGCGTGTGGGCGTCGGCCGTGCTCGGGTTGGCCGCGCGACGGGCGCAGCCGGTGAGGCCAATGACTGACAGCAGCAGGAACAGGTGGGTTCGGTTCATGCCCTGATACATGAGCAAGGGCTGTGCCGCTGTCCTCCCGTCGGGCGCCGCTCGCGGTGCGGCGCAATGACTGGCAAAGCGCGTCGTCCTAGCGTTGCGAAACGCCGCTGTCGGTGCGCTCCCTGCGGTGGATGGTGGAGACATCAATCCCCAGCAGCTCCGCCGCCCGCGTCTTGTTGCCTCCACAGCGGGCGACCACCCACGCGATGTATTCACCCTCCAGCTGCCTCAGTGGCACCACCTGTCCATGGGCCGCGGCCAGCGGGTGGGCCTCCGGCGCCGCGTCCGTGGTGTGCAGCTTCAGCTGGGCCAGGTCCACGGTGGGCTGCGCGCCCAGGACCACCAGGCGCTCCACCAGGTTCTCCAGCTCGCGCACGTTGCCGGGCCAGGGCATGCGCGCGAGCGTGGCCACCACCTCGGGGGCCAGGGTGGTGACGGGGGAGCGCGGATTGCGCGCCCGCGCCTGCGCCACGAAGTGCTCGGCGAGCTTGGGGATGTCCTCCGTGCGCTCACGCAGCGGCGGGACGCGGAGGGACACGACGTTGAGCCGGTAGAAGAGGTCCGCCCGGAAGCGGCCTTCCTTCACCCGCGCGTCCAGGTCCTGATGCGTGGCGGCCAGGATGCGCACGTCCACCCGGCGCGAGCCGTCCGCGCCCACGGCCCGCACCTCGCCGTCCTGGAGGACGCGCAGCAGCTTCGCCTGGAGCTCCGGGGGCATGTCCCCGATTTCGTCGAGGAAGAGCGTGCCGCCGTCCGCCTCCAGGAAGAGGCCTCGGCGCGTGGTGGTGGCGCCGCTGAAGGCGCCCTTGATGTGGCCGAACAGCTCGCTCTCCAGGAGGGCGTGGGGCAGGGCGGTGCAGTTGACCGCCACGAAGGGCGCGGGGCTCCGGGGCCCCTCCGAGTGCAGCGCCCTGGCGACCAGCTCCTTGCCGCTGCCGCTCTCCCCCCGGATGAGCACCGGCGCTTCCGAGGCGGCCACGCGGTCGATGAGCTCGTAGAGCGTCCGCATGGGCACGCTGTGGCCCAGCAGCGCCCCCAGGCCGTTGCGCTGGGCCACCTGCCGCTTGAGGTCGCGGTGCTCGGTCTTCAGGCGCCGGGCCTCCAGCGCCCGCCCGACGTGGAGCAGCACCTCGTCCAGGCGGAAGGGCTTGGTGAGGTAGTGCCAGGCGCCCCGCTTCATCGCCTCCACCGCGCTCTCCACCGCGCCGAAGGCGGTCATCAGCAGCACCGGCAGCTCCGGGTCGTGCCGCCGCGCCGCCGCGAGCACGTCCAGCCCGTCCACCTCCTCCATGCGCAGGTCGCACAGCACGACGTCGTAGACGCGGGCCTTGAGCTGGGCGATGGCGTCCGCGCCGCCCGTGGAGAGGTCCACGCGATAGCCCGCGTCCGTGAGGGGCTCCTTCAACATCTGTCCCATCTCCTCGTGGTCATCCACCACGAGGATGCGCGCGCTAGACGGCATGACGTTCCTCCCAGCCAGGCGCGGCGGCCACCGGCCACCGCAGCGTGACGACGGTGCCCCGGCCGGGCTCGCTGTCGACCCCCACCTGGCCCCCATGGTTGCGGACGACCTGGGCCACCACGCTCAACCCCAGGCCCGTGCCCTGGCCCCGCTTCTTGGTGGTGAAGAAGGGGTCGAACACCTGGTGCAGGTGCTCCGGCGCGATGCCCCGGCCGTCGTCCTGCACGCGGATCTCCACCTGCTCCACCGCCCCGGCGTCCGCCGCCGCGCACGCCCTGGCGCTCAGCCGCACGTGGCCTCCGGCGGTGCAGGCGTCACAGGCGTTGAGGGCCAGGTTGAGCAGCACCTGCTGGAGTTGATCCGCGTCCGCCGCGAGGCACGGGAGCCGCTCGGGCACGTCCCACTCGAAGTGGACGCGCCGGCGCTCGGCCTCCACGTCGAGCAGCTCCTGGAGGCCCCGGACGACGGGCGCGAGCGGGACGACGCCGGCCCGCGCGGGCTGCAGGCGCGAGAGGTCCAGGAGCTGCCGGATGATGCGGCTCACCCGGTCGATCTGCGTGACGATGGCGCTGAGGCCCCGGCCCTGCGGGTGCTCCACGCCGCCCACCTTCTGGAGCATGTACTCGGCGTGCCCCCGGATGATGCCCAGTGGCGTGCCAATCTCATGCGCCACGCCCGCGGCGAGCACGCCCACCGTGGCCAGCTTCTCCGCGCGCAGCAGCTGGTCCTCCAGCATGCGCACGTTGCTCAGGTCCTCCAGCACCAGCAGCGTGCTGGCCTCGCCGTCGCCGTGCTCCAGCGGGACGGCGTGGACGTTGAACTGGTCCTTCTCGTTGAAGAGGCTGAGCGGTTCGCCGTGCAGGCTGCGCACGGCGCCCTTGTCCCGCGCGGACAGCACCAGCGCCCCCAGCCGCTGCACCGCCGCCGAGGGCGCCGTGGGGAAGGCCTCCGGGAGGGTGCTGCCCACGGCGCTGTCGGGCAGGCGTGCCCGGAGGGCCTGGTTCACGGCGCTGATGCGGCCTTCGTGGTTGAGGGCCAGGATGCCCGTGGGGATGTGGTCGAGGATCTTCTGCGTCTTCTCGTGCAGGTGCGCGAACCTCGCCGCGTGGCGCAGGCTCTCCCGGAGCGCCACGGCCCGGCGGTTGGCGAGCACCACGTAGGTCCCGAACGCGACCAGGAACACCGCGACGAGCAGCGCCGCCAGCGACAGGCGCAGCACCAGGGTGCGCTCGTGGGAGCGCAGGGCGTTCGTGGAGGAGAGCGTCGCCACGGACCAGGACGCCTCGCCGCGCATGCGCAGGGGGCGGAACGTGGCCACTGCGTCCGCCTGCCCCAGGCCCAGGCGCTGCGCCTCCGCTTCGTTGAGCCGCAGCGTCCCGGACGCGCCCGCGCGCATCCGCGCCACCAGCGCGCGCAGCCCCGGCACGAGCGTGCCCGCGGAGTCACCCAGCCGTCCGTGCCAGGACGCCAGGGCCGGGTCGCTCATGGGCGCGGGCGTGCCGTGCGCGCCCAGCAGGAGCAGCCGCGCGTTCCCGTCCACCGTCACCATGCGCAGCGGCGCGAAGAGGGGCTCGGTGTCCACGAGGATGGCGACGGCGCCTCCGCCCCCGGGCGCGTCGGAGTCGATGCGGGTCGCGAAGACGCGCATCCACCCGGACGACGCGGCACCTTCGATGGGGTGCGAGGGGATGACGTGCCCCACCGGGGCCGCGAGCGCCTGACGCGCGGTGTCCGCGAGCGCCGGGGGATGGACGGCGTCCCTGGGCAGGTGGCGCGACTTGTGGTCCACCAGGAAGAGCCGCTCCTCGCCGTCCGGGCCCAGCACGGCGATGGCGCGGTACTGGCCCACGGACTCCAGGAGCGCCCGCAGCTCGTTGAGGTGATCTCCAGTGGAGCCGGGCTGGGCGAGCAGCTCGCTCGCGAAGCGCAGGTTGTCCCCCAGGTCCTCGAGCGAACGGGCGACGCCGCTGGCGGCTTCCTCCAGCTGGGCCTGCCGGTCCCTCCCGAACTGTTCCACCAGCGCCTGCCGGTCGCGCTGGATGAACCACACGGCTCCGCCCGCCACGCTGGCCAGGGCGAAGAGCAGGAGCAGGAGGGGAGCGAGGAGCCGGTGCATGGGTGGGAGGGAGTCCACACAACGCAAGGCCCGGGCCAGCCGTTCCCTCCAGGGGCCCGCGCCTCTGGCCCTGCCGGGACCGCCGCAAATCACCACACCGGGACTGGCACTTTGCCGCGCTAGAGTGGCCGCCCCCTCGAACGGAGACCGAGCTGAACATGAGCCAGAACCTCTTCGACATCCCCCTCAAAGGCATCGACGGCGCCCCCCGGACGCTCGGTCAGCACAAGGGCAAGGTCCTGCTGGTGGTGAACGTCGCGTCCAAGTGCGGCCTGACGCCCCAGTACGAAGGCCTGCAGAAGCTCTACGCGAGCAAGCAGGCGCAGGGCCTGGAGGTGCTGGGCTTCCCCGCGAACGACTTCCTGGGGCAGGAGCCGGGCAGCGAGGCGGAGATCCAGCAGTTCTGCACGCTGAAGTACGACGTGACCTTCCCGATGTACTCGAAGATCTCCGTGGTGGGGCAGGACAAGCACCCGCTCTACCACGCGCTCACGGGCGCCATCCCGGAGGCCACGGGCGAGGGGCCCATGCGCGCGAACCTCAAGGGCTACGGCATCACGGCCAACCCTCCGCCGGAGGTGCAGTGGAACTTCGAGAAGTTCCTCATCGGCCGGGATGGCCGCGTCGCGGGCCGCTTCGCTCCGGACGTGGCGGCGGAGGATCCGCGGCTCGTGCAGGCCATTGACGCGGAGCTGGCGAAGCCGGCCTGACGTCAGGCCCCCGGCACCGGGGGCTCCGTCCGTCCACAGGCGCGGTTGGCCGGGACGGCGAGGTCGATCTTCCTGGGGCGGGGCAGGTTGAGGGCGTTCATCACCTGGATGAACTCCTCGCGGCTCTTGCCCGCGAGCCGCGGGTTGTGGCGCTTCTCCTCGCCGATGCTCGTCGCCGTGTTCCCGTGGTAGTCGTGCCCGGGATAGACGAGCGTCGCGTCCGGGAGCTGGAAGAGGACGCCGGTGATGGTGTCGTAGAGCTGGCCGGCGCTGCCGTTCTGGAAGTCGGTGCGGCCGTTGCCCCGCACCATCAGGGCGTCCCCGGTGAAGACGCGGTCGCCCAGCAGGTAGCTCACGCTGTCGTCCGTGTGGCCCGGCGTGGCGAGCACCTGGAAGACGCACTGGCCGACGTACACCGTGTCTCCATGCCGCACGTGGAGGTCAGCGCACTCGGCCCCTCCCGCTCCGGCCACCACCTTGCACCGCGTGCGCTCCCGAAGCACGCCGGACGCGGTGACGTGGTCCGCGTGCACGTGGGTGTCGAAGACGTGGGTGAGGACCAGTCCCAGCTCGGCCACCAGCCGCAGGTCGCGCTCCACCTGCTCCAGCACCGGGTCGATGAGGGCGGCCTGACGCGTGGCCTCATCCCCGATGAGGTAGGTGTAGGTCGAGGACTCGGAGTCGAAGAGCTGGCGGAAGATCATGTCGGGGCCTCCGGGTTCGGGCGCGTGAATCCTGCTCCGGAAGCCGGGGGCCAGGAAAGGGTGTCCACCTCTCAACGTGAACTCGCCCCGGAGCGCAGTTGCCTGGGGGCACTCGCGCACGCAGGCTCGCCCGCGCTCACACGGAAAGGCAGGCATGTCCGCTCCCACGCAGCACCACCGCGTGCTGATCATCGGCGGCGGCACCGCGGGCCTCACGGTCGCGGCACGGCTGCGGCGCAAGGGCGTACGGGGTGTCGCCGTCCTTGAGCCTTCCGCGCATCACTACTACCAGCCGCTGTGGACGCTGGTGGGCGGAGGCGCCGCGGACATCGCGAGCTCCGTGCGGCCCCAGGCGGACTACATCCCGGCGGGGACGCAGTGGGTGCAGGACCGGGCGGAGGAGGTGGACCCCGTCCTGCGGCAGGTGCGCACGCGAGGGGGTGAGTGCCTGGCCTATGACTTCCTCGTGGTCGCTCCCGGCATCCAGCTGGACTGGGACCGGGTGCGCGGCCTGCGCGAGGCGCTGGAGACGCCCTTCGTGTCCAGTAACTACGACTTCCGGCTGGCGCCGAAGACGTGGGAGATGGTGCGGGCGTTCCAGGGCGGCACGGCCCTCTTCACGCACCCGGCCACGCCCGTGAAGTGCGCGGGGGCGCCGCAGAAGATCATGTACCTGGTGGCGGACCACCTGCGCCGCAGCGGGCTCGCCGGGAAGTCTCGCGTCGTCTTCGGCTCGGGGGCCCGGAGCCTCTTCGCGGTGCAGCCCTTCGCGCGGGTGCTGGAGGGCGTCGTGGCCCGCTACGGCATCGAGACGCACTTCGGTCACGATCTGGTCGAGGTGCGCGCGGCCACCCGCGAGGCCGTCTTCGCGGTGACGCGGGACGGGCGCAGGGAGGAGGTGACGGTGGGGTATGACCTGCTGCACGTCACGCCCCCGCAGAGCGCGCCGGACTTCATCAAACGCAGCGCGCTCGCGCACCAGGACGGCCCGAACGCGGGTTGGGTCAAGGCGCACAAGCACACGCTCCAGCACCCGGAGCACCCGAACGTGTTCGCCATCGGAGACGCGAGCGACCTGCCCACGTCCCGCACCGGCGCCGCCGTCCGGGCGGAGGCTCCAGTCCTGGTGGAGAACCTGGTCGCCGTGATGGAGGGGCGGGAGCCCACGGCCCGGTATGACGGCTATGCGTCCTGTCCGCTGGTGACGGGCTACGGGCGGATGCTGCTCGCGGAGTTCGACTACGAGGGCAAGCCCGCGCCGAGCCTTCCGTTCATCAACACACTGGTGGAGCGCCGCGACCTGTGGCTGCTCAAGAAGTACGGGCTGCCGCGCCTGTACTGGGACGGGATGCTGCGGGGGCGCGCCTGACACTTGGGAAAGGGACCTCTCGACGAGGGGGCCCACCCGTGCCAGCGTCCCGGCCGTGACTCCCTACGACAAGATCTTCGAGAACAACAAGCTCTGGGCGGAGGAGCAGCTCCGCGCGGATCCGGACTACTTCACCAAGCTGTCGGTGTCGCAGCAGCCGGACTTCCTCTACATCGGGTGCTCGGACAGCCGGGTCCCCGCCAACCAGATCATGGGGCTGCCGCCCGGTGACGTGTTCGTGCACCGCAACGTCGCCAACCTGGTGAACAACGTCGACCTCAACGTGATGTCGGTCATCAACTACGCCGTCCGGCATCTGGACGTGAAGCACATCATCGTCTGCGGCCACTACGGCTGCGGCGGCGTGCGCGCGGCGATGCAGCCCAAGGACCTGGGCATCCTCAACCCCTGGCTGCGCAACATCCGCGACGTGTACCGCTTCCACAAGCAGGAGCTGGACGGCATCGCGGACGAGACGAAGCGCTACGAGCGGCTGGTGGAGCTCAACGTCCTGGAGCAGAGCATCAACATCATCAAGACGGCCGCCGTGCAGAAGTCCTACGTGACGCGCGGCTTCCCCATCGTGCACTCGTGGGTGTTCGACCTGCACAACGGCATCCTCCAGGACCTGAAGCTGGACTTCGTCCAGACGCTCCACAACATCCAGGAGGTCTACGACCTCACCAAGGAGTGAGGCCGTGGCATGCGCTTCTTCCTGACCCTTCCGGACGGGCGTTCCTTCGCGCTGGAGAAGCCGGTGGTGTCCGTGGGCTCCGAGCCCGCGTGCGACGTCGTCCTCTCCGCGCCCGGGGTGAAGGGCAGCCATGCCTTGCTGTTCCGGGACGCGCGGGGGTGGACGGTGTCCGCCGCCAGTCCAGACTGCGACGTCCGGGTGCGTGGCAAGCGGGTGGAGCTGTCGCCGCTGGAGCCGGGGGCCTCCTTCACCCTGGGCAAGGCCTCGCTCACGCTGACGGCTTCCGAGCCCGAGGTCGCGTCGGTGCCTTCCGTGGCGCCCTCCCGCCTGCTGGGCGTGCTGACGGACTTCGCTTCGCGGCTGCTCGTGCAGCGTCCCGCGTCGGAGCTGCTGGAGGCCGCGCTGCGGGGCATCGCGGACGTCACCTCCGCGGACGTGGGCTTCCTCGTGTCGGTGGAGGGCGACCGGCGGCAGGTGCTGGGGGCCACCGGCTCCGTGCCGGCGTCGGTGGTGGTGGACAGCCTGGTGGATCAGGTCGTGGGCTCCGGGGCTCCGGTGCTGGTGCCGGACGTCGCTGCGGAGGCGGCGCTCGCGGGCGCTCCCAGTGTCCTGGCCCTTCGGTTGACCTCCGCGCTCGTGCTGCCACTTCGCGCGGCCTCCGCGCCCCTGTGCGCCGTGTACCTGGGACGGCGCCTGGGCAGTCCTCCGTTCTCTCCGCGTGAGCTGGAGGAGGCCATGGCGCTCTCCTCGCTCGCGGCGCTGCTGCTGGCGACGTCGCGAGAACTGACCGACCTGCGCGCCCAGGTGGACAGCCTCACGCAGCGCATCGCCGCGGCCACGTTCGAAGGGCTCATCGGTGAGTCGCCCGCGATGCGCAACCTCTACCGGCAGGTGGAGCGTCTGGGCCCCACGTCCCTGCACGTGCTCATCCAGGGGGAGACGGGCACGGGCAAGGAGGAGGTGGCCCGCGCCCTCCACCGGCGGAGCGGCCGGCGCGGACGGCTGGTGGCCATCAACTGCGCGGCGCTCCCGGAGTCGCTCATCGAGCGCGAGCTGTTCGGCCACGCTCGCGGGGCGTTCTCCGGCGCGACCTCCGACCGCGCGGGGCTGGTGGAGGCGTCGGACGGGGGCACGCTCTTCCTGGATGAGATTGGGGACATGCCGCTGACGCTCCAGTCGCGCCTGCTGCGCGTCGTCCAGGAGCACGAGGTGACGCGGCTGGGAGAGCACCGTCCCCGCAAGGTCGACATGCGCGTCATCGCCGCCACGCACCAGCCGTTGAAGACGCTCGTCGCCCGGGGCGCCTTCCGCGAGGACCTCCTCTTCCGCCTGGACGAGGTGCGCCTGGAGGTGCCCCCGCTGCGGGAGCGCGGAGAGGACGTGCTGCTCATCGCGCACCACGTGCTGAAGCAGCAGGGGGCTCGCGCTCGGGGCTTCACGCAGAAGGCGGCGGAGGCCCTGCGCGGTCATCCCTTCCCGGGCAACGTCCGCGAGCTCGTGTCCCGGGTGCGGCGCGCGGCCATCCTCGCTTCCGGGGAGCTCATCGGCGTCGAGGACCTGGACCTGGCCGCGGACACGGCGCCGCTGGTGCCCCTGGACGAAGCGCGCGATGCCTTCGTGCTGCGCTACGTGCGCGAGGCCCTGGCCCGCAGCGGCGGCAGCAAGAAGGAGGCGGCCCGGGCCCTGGGCATCGGCCTGCGCTCCGTGTTCCGCTACCTGGGCGAAGAGGACTGAGGGGCTGTCCTTCCTCCTTCGCGTTGAAGTACTCCTGCGCCCATGCGCTGCCCGTTCCCGTTCCTCCTCGTGCTCGGGGTCCTGCTGGTGGGCCCGGGGTGCCCGCTCGACATCCAGGTGCGTGAGGCGCCGGACGCGGGCTGCGCCGAGGAGTCGTGCGTGCTCGCCTGCTCCATGGACCGGGAGTGTCCGGAGGGACAGCGCTGCAATGACTTCTACGATGAGTGCGAGCCCGGCCCGCGCCTCACCGAGCCCTGTTCGGACAACATCGCCTGCTCCGGAATCGCGAGCTGCAAGGACGGGCGCTGCGCGCGGCGCTGCTCCGTGCAGGACTGTCCCCCGGGCTACCAGTGCTCGCCGAGACCGGAGTCCCTGTGCGTCGAGACCTGTGAGGGCCTGACCCCCGGGAACCTGGGGAGGTTCTGCGAGTCCTCGCTGGAGTGCACCCGCTGCGGCCTCTGCACCGACTCCGGAAGTGGGAAGAAGTGCCACCAACCCTGCCGGTCGGATGCGGAGTGCCCCGATTCCCGGCCCGGGGCGTGTGTGCTGATCCCCGGCTCCACCCTTCGCGTGTGCCAGCAGTGACGGGGCCCCTGGGTTTGCCCGCGCGGATCGCGCTTCCTAGACTGCGCGCGCGATGACGGGCGAAATGCTGGCCGGCCGCTACCAGTTGGAGCAGGAGTTGGGGCGGGGCGGGATGGCGACGGTGTTCCTCGCCCGCGACCTCCGGCTGTCCCGCCGCGTGGCGGTGAAGGTGCTGCACCCGGGCATGGAGGCCCGCCTCACCGAGCGCTTCCGCCAGGAGGCGGAGGTGGTGGCGTCGCTCCAGCACCCCAACGTGCTGGCGGTGCATGACTTTGGCGAGGACGCCGTGCGCGGCCCGTTCCTCGTCTGTGAGTGGGTGCAGGGCGAGAACCTGCGCGAGCTGGCGCGGCGCCTGGCCCCCATGCCGACGGAGGCTGTCGCGCTCCTGGGTTGGGAGCTGGCCCGGGCGCTGGAGGCGGCGCACGCGCGCGGCGTCGTGCACCGGGACGTCAAGCCGGAGAACGTGCTCGTGGCTCGCGGCGGTCCGCTGAAGCTCGCGGACTTCGGCATCGCGGCGCTGGCGGACGGGGCCCGGCTGACGAGCACGGGCGCCATCATCGGCTCGCTGGCGTACATGGCCCCCGAGCGCATCGACACCGGGGCGTGGTCTCCGGCGTCGGACGTCTACGCGGTGGGCGTCGTGTTGTTCGAGCTGTGCGCGGGCACGACGCCGCACGCCGGAGAGGGCAGTGCCCGGCTGGCGGTCTCGGTGATGACGCGCGATGCGCCGTCGCTGCTGGACGTCGCGCCGGGCACTCCCGCGCCGCTGGGGGCGCTGGTCGCGCGGTGTCTTGCGCGGGATGCGCGCGACCGGCCCGCGGAGGGCGCGGCGCTGGTCCAGGAACTGGAGGCGGTGCTGCGGCCGTGGGTCGGTGCGCCCGTTGAAGCGTCGCGCGCCTTCTTCCTGGCCCCGGAGGCTTCCGTGGCCCGCTGGCGCGAGGACGGGTTCCAGCGGCTGTTGAGCGAGGGCCGCGCGCTGCTCGCGGCAGGGCAGGGGGCACAGGCCGCCCGGTGTCTCAACGCCGCGCTGACGCTCCAGCCCGGAGCGCCCGAGGTGCTGGCGCTCCTGCGCTCGCGTCCCGTGAAGAAGGGGCTGGCCCGGCGTGCGTGGGATGCGCTTCCGGGTTCGTGGCCGGAGCGAGCGAAGGGGCTCGTGGCGGGCGTGGTGATCGCGGGAGTGCTGGGGAGCCTGGGGACGTGGGGATGGCGCTCTCGTGAGCGTGCGGAGGACTTGAGCTCCCCTGTGCATCCAGCGTCTGTCGCTGGTGCGGACACAGTGGGGGCTCCTGCTGCTCCAGTGGGTGTGGCTTCCAATGCGACGAAGCGCTCCTCCGTGCCGCCCGCTCCCGTCGCGGGTTCGGACGCGGTGGAGGCTCCCACTGCTCCAGTGGGTGTGCCTCCCCTGTCCGTCGCGAGCTCGGAGACGGTGGAGGCCTTCGCTCCTCCGCCTGTCGTTGGTTCCAATGCAACGCGGGGCAACTCCTTGGACTCCGCGTCTGTTTCGAGCACGAACGCGGCGGGTGCCTCCAAGGTTCCTTCACGTGCCTCGGGGCCCTCGGCGCACGGGGCGGCTGGCACTTCGCGGCCTCGGGGCTCACGTCCCGAGACGACGGAGCCCGTCCCTGGCGAGGATCTGCCCGTGCGTGTTCCGGACGCCCAGGACCTCGCGACCCTCACGGTGGCGACGCGCCCCTGGGCCGAGGTGTTCGTGGATGGCCAGAGCCGGGGCTACACCCCACGGCTGCGCGAGCTGCGGCTGGCTCCCGGGACGCACCGGCTCCGCTTCGACAACCCGCTGTGCGAACCCGTCGAGGAGGTGCTCGAAGTGGCTGCCGGCGAAGCGGTGTCCCGTGAAGTCTCCCTCCAGGTGCGCGCCGCCGAGGTCACCATCGTCGCGCCCGCGGCGTCCCGTGTCTTCGTCGACGGTGTGGAGGTGGGCGTGGCCCCGCTGCCGGCTCCCGTGAAGCTCACGCACGGGGGGCACCTCGTGTCGGCCCGCGACGCCGGAGGCAACGTGCTGAGGCAATCGCTCAACGCGGTGGCGGGCACCCGCACCACGGTCGTGCTGGAGACGTCGCCATGAAGACCGCCATCGTGTCCCTCGTGCTCGCGGCGTCCCCGTCGCTGGGCCCCGCCCGTGAGGCTTACCAGTCCGGCGACCTGCCTCGGGCCCGGGCCTCGCTGGAGGGGCTGCTCCAGCCCCTGCGGCTCACCAACCTCCAGGAAGAGGCCGAAGCCCACCTGCTGCTCGCCGCGACGCTCCATGCGCAGGAGGACCTGCCGCGCGCCGAGCAGGAAGCCGTGGAGGGACTCGCGCTCGACCCCGACACGAAGCTGGATCCGCTGGTGTATCCGCCGGACTTCATCGCCTTCGTCGAACGGGTCAACGTCCAGCGGCGCGAGCGCATCGCCCGGCGCGCCGCCGAGCGCCGGCCTCCCGTGCTCCTGCCCCGGTCCTCCGGCTCCGCCCCCGTCCTCGTCGAATCCCGCCCGGCGTCGCAGGGCTGGTATCTGGTGCCGTTCGGCGTGGGCCACCTGGTGCACGGCCAGCGCTCCAAGGGCACGGCGCTGGCGGTGGGGCAGGGCACGACGTTCGCCGTGTCCGCTGTCTCCCTGGGCGTGGCCCTGTCGATGCGCGGCTCCGACGGCCGCTACTCCGCGCAGGACGCGCCCACGGCCCGGGCCTTCAACGTCTCCTATCTCGTGGGGGCCTACGCCTTCGCGGCGCTCTATGCCTACGGGGTGCTGGACGGGCTCCTGGCCTCACCCGAGCCGCTCGCATCGACCCCGGGCCGCGTCCCCGAGCACTGACGCGGCGGCCCGCCCCGGTGTAAAGGGAGCGGATGAACGACGTGAACCTGGTGGAGATCGCTCGGCGGTTCGAACGCAAGCAGGCCACCTCCGCGGTGGCGCTGGCGACGGACTCCGCGCCGCTCGCCGACGGCTGGATGGCGTTCGGCGGCGTGGGCTCGTACATCAACAAGTCGTGCGGCTACGGCTTCGAGCGTGCCGTCACGGACGCGGAGCTGGACGCACTGGTGGACTTCTTCGCCTCGCGCGGGGTGGAGCCCAAGGCGGAGCTGAGCCCCTTCGCGCCGCAGGCCCTGCTGAAGGGGCTGGCGGACCGGGGCTTCGTGCTGCGCGAGTTCGAGACGGTGCTGTACCGGCCGCTCCCCGCGGGAGAGGACCTGTCGCTGCTGGCGCGGAGCGCGGCTCCGAGCCTGCGCGTCGAGCGGGTGGATCCGTCCGACGACGCGGCGGTGCGCAGATTCGTGGAGGTCGCCGGCAGCGGCTTCGTCCCGGAAGGCGAGCCGATGCCGGAGATCTTCTGGGAGATGGGATTGAAGGCGGCGCGCAACCCCTCCTCGGACTCGTACATGGCTTGGCTCGACGGCGAGCCGGCGGGGGCGGGGAGCTGCGAGGTGAGCGACGGGCTCACGACCCTGTTCGGAACGTCGGTGCTGCCGGCGTACCGGCGGCGCGGCGTGCAGCAGGCGCTCATCGCCGCGCGGCTGGCTCGGGGGCGGGAGAAGGGCAGCGACCTGGCCGCCATCATGTCCTCGCCCGGCATCCCCACGGAGCGCAACGCCATGCGCCTGGGCTTCCAGATGGCCTACTCCCGCGCCGTGCTGGTGAAGCCCGGCGCGGGGCTGGAGCCGTCGCCCTGAGGGCTACGGCTGCGGCACGGTGTACGCCAGGGGCAGCAGCGCGCCGTTCTGGTTGAACGGGTTGTAGCTGCCCTGGGGGCCCACCCAGCCGCAGCCGCCGTAGCCGCGCATCTCCACCACCTGGTTGTTGGCGCTGAACGCCCACCACGACGAGCTGCTGGAGGGGCCGAACTTGCCAATGGCCCCCGAGCGCACGGAGAACGGCGTGCCCCGCAGGTCCACGTTGGCCAGGCCCGTGCGGCTGCACCCCATGGCCGCCGCGTAGGTCATGGCCGTCACCGGCTCCTTGTCGACGTGCCTGAGCGCCCCGGTGGACGTCGCGAAGGTCTGGTCCCCGGTGTCCACGGCGAGGGTGACGGGGTTCATCCTGACGCGCGTGTATCGGGTCCGCACGTCGGTGCCCGGCGAGTTCCCTCCCGCCGTGTACTGCGAGTAGTTGGCGCCATCCTCCGTGTGCACGAGGGGCAGGTACTCCTTGGGCGTGCCGGCCATGTCCTTGCACCACGCCGTCCAGCGCTTCAGCGGATCCTTGTTCACGAACAGCGCGTACTCACCGTCCGGCGCGCCAGGGCGGGCGGCGCGGAGGTCCTGGCACGTCGCGGGACGGTCCCCTCCGCGGTAGTGGAGCTGGAGCGTGCCGCCCTGCTGGTTGTAGGGGTTGAAGCTGCCCACGAGCCCCACCCAGCCGCAGAAGCCGCCGCCGGACAGGTCGACGACCTGGCCGTCCTCGCGGATGACGGCGGCACCGGACGCGCTCGCGCCGCCCACGCCGAACGACTCCGCGTCCACCGTGAACGGGGTGCTCCGGAGGTCGATGTTGCCCACGCCCTGTCCGCCGCCGCACGCCATGGCCACGCCGTAGGGCATGGAGGTGACGGTGTCCGGCGAGTGCGTCAGCTGGCCCGTGGAGGTGGCGAAGGTCTGGTCGGCGGTGTCCACGCGCAGGGTCGCGGGGTCGATGCGCAGCTGGAGGTAGGACGTGCGGACGTCGGTGCCGGGCGAGGCGTCGCCCGCAGTGTACTGCGAGAAGTTGGAGCCAGGCTCCTTGTGCGGCAGGGCGAGGTACTCCTTCGGCGTGCCGGCCATGTCGCGGCAGTACGCGGTCCACGACGCGGTGACGTCACCGGCCACGTACAGCACGTAGGACCCGTCCGGCGCTCCGGGCTGGGCGGTGCGGATGTCCAGGCAGCTCGCGGGCAGCGCGGTGAGTGCCTGGGTGTTCGTCGCGGGCGTGCTGGAGGTGTCGCTGGCGCCGCAGCCGGCGGCCGCGAGGGCCAGGAGGCTCCAGGTCAGGGTCTTCGCGCGGCGGGAGAAGCGGGGGACGGCGGCGGACTTCAAGTGGTTCATGGGTGAAGGCTCCTTGGGGGTGCGGAGCCTTCCCATGGCAAGGGCGGGGCCAGGAGGGCCGCCCGGGCTCCACCGCTGGGATTCCGGGACGTTGCAGGCGCGCCCGGCCTCTGTACCGAGGGGACGGCCCCACGAACGTGCCAGTCCTGGCACGCGCGCGGGTGTTGCCCAGGGGACGGCGCTGTCATGCCCCCCGGGCTTCCACGGCGGTCACGGTGGACTCCGGCCTACCGCGAGGTGTCCCGTGCCGCGCGCCGGAGCGCCTCCGCCAACCGCTCCGCGAGCCGCTGGACGTGGGGCGCGCGCAGCAGCGTGTAGTGGGTGCCGGGGAAGACTTCTCGCGTCAGCTCACCGTCAACGTGCGCGCTCCAGCCGTCGTCCCGAGGCACCGGATTGTCGCCCGCCTGGAGCAGGAGGACGCGCCCGGTGAACGTCCCGGGACGGTGGTGCTTCAGCGCCCGCAGGTTGTGGGTGAAGACGTTCAGGAGCGTGCGTCCCGAGTCGGTGGATGCCTCCGGCGACTCGAGCTGTCCCTGCTCGAGCTCGAACAGCGCGGCCACCTGACGCGCGTCATCCACGTCGAGCGGCACCCGGTCATCCGCCGCCGGGCTCGGGTCGATGAGCGCCACGAGCTCCACGCTCTCTCCGCGGGACTGGAGCTGGCGGGCCATCTCGAAGGCCACCACGCCTCCCATGGACCAGCCTCCCAGGCGATACGGACCGTGAGGCTGCACGGTGCGCAAGGCGGCCACGTAGAGCGCCGCCATCGCCTCCACCGTGCCGAGCGGCGGACGGCTTCCATCCAGCCCCTGCGATTGGAGTCCGTAGAAGGGCTGATCCGGGCCCAGCTGCTTCGCCAGCGCCGCGTACGCGAGCACGTTGCCGCCCACCGGGTGGACGCAGAAGAAGGGCCGCTGCGTGCCCTCGCGCTGGATGGGCACGAGCGGGGAGAAGACCGTGGGCGCCTGCTGGAGCAGCCGGGCCAGCGTCTCCACCGTGGGCGCCTGGAAGAGGGCGGCCAGGGGCAGCTCGCGGTGGAACCGCTCCCGGATGCGCGCCATCAGCTTCACGGCGAGCAGGGAGTGGCCCCCCATCTCGAAGAACGGCCGCGTCACGCCGATGGGCCGGACGTCCAGCAATTCCTCCCAGAGCGTCACCAGCTCCCGCTCCAGGTCGTCTCGCGGCGCGACGTCAAGGGCCTCGGAGGGACGGGAGGCCGGTGCCTCCGGGACGTGCATCCGGCGCAGCTCCTCGTGTGTCAGCAGGGACGTCCGGTCCAGGAGCGCGTCGGGCGCCGTGAGGAGTGTCTCCAGCAGCGTGCTCCAGCGCTCCATCAGCCGCTGGACTGTGGCGGCTTCGAAGAGGTCCGTGCTGTACGTGAGCGCGCCCTGGAATCCGCCGGGCAGCCGCGTCAGCGCCAGGTCCAGGTCGAACTTCGCCGTCGTCGAGGCGACCTCCACCGCCTTGAGCGTCAGGCCGGGGAGCACGGCCTCCGGCTCCGGCGTGTTGTGCAGCGCGAAGAGGGCCTGGAAGAGCGGGGTGCGGCCCAGGTCGCGCTCGGGCTGGAGTGCTTCCACCAGCCGCTCGAAGGGCAGGTCCTGGTGTTCGTACGCGCCCAGCGTGGTGGCGCGCACCTGCGCGAGGACCTTCCGGAACGACGTGTCCGCGACGAAGCGGGCCCGGAGGACCAGCGTGTTGACGAAGAAGCCGATGAGCCCTTCGGTCTCCGCGTGGCGGCGGTTCGCGATGGGCGTGCCCACGAGCACGTCGTCCTGTCCGGCGTACCGCGACAGCAGCAGCTGGAACGCGGCCAGGAGCACCATGAAGGGCGTGGCGCCCTCGCGCTTCGCGAGCGCCTCCACCGCGTCACTCAGGGCCGGTGACAGCTGGACTGGCAGCCGCGCGCCCAGTGCGGAGCGTCGAGGTGGACGGGGCCGGTCGGTGGGCAGCGCCAGTGCGTTCGGCGCCCCTTCGAGTTGCCGCTTCCACCAGTCGAGCTGGCCCTCCAGCACCCGGCCCTCCATCCACGCGGCCTGCCACCGGGAGAAGTCCGCGTACTGCACGGGCAGCTCCGGCAGCGGCGACGGCTGGCCCTTCCGGAACGCTTCGTAGAGCGCCACCAGCTCGCGCACGAGCACCCCGAAGGACCAGCCGTCGGAGACGGTGTGGTGCGTGCACAGGAGGAGCACGTGCTCCGTCGCGTCCAGGCGCAGCAGCGTGAAGCGCGCCAGGGGGCCGCTGCCCAGGTCGAAGGGACGCAGCGCCTCCGCGTCCGCCCGGCGCCAGACCTCGGCCTCGCGCTCCTGCTCGGGCAGGGCTTCCAGGTCCTCCGTGCGCAGCGTGCCCGTGGGGGCCGCGTGGATGCGCTGGCGTGGCGCTCCGTCGTGGGACTCGAACGTCGTGCGCAGGGTTTCATGCCGCTTCACCAGCGCGTCGAAGGCCCGCTGGAGGGCGGACACGTCCAGCGCTCCGGACAGCCGCAACGCGAAGGGCATGTTGTAGAGCGGACTGCCCGGCTCCAGCTGGTCGATGAACCACAGCCGCTGCTGCGCGAAGGACAGGGGCGCGAGTCCTTCCCCCTGCGTCCGCGTCAACGGCGGCAGCGTGGGGGTGGGCGCCGCGTCCGGCAGCCTCCGCGCGAGGCCCGCGATCGTGGGGGTTTCGAAGAGGGCTCGGACGGCCAGCTCCACGCCGAAGCGGGCGCGCACGCGGGCCACCACTTGCGTGGCCAGGAGCGAGTGTCCGCCCAGCTCGAAGAAGTTGTCATGGCGGCCCACGCCGGGCACGCGCAGCAGCTCCTCCCAGAGGGCCGCGAGGCGCTCCTCGGTGGGCGTGGCCGGAGGTTCGGAGACCCGTGCGGGGAGCCGTGAGGCGTCCGGCACGGGCAGCGCCTTGCGGTCCACCTTGCCGTTGGGCGTCAGCGGCAGGACGGGCAGGGCGAGGAGCGCGGCGGGCACCATGTACTCGGGCAGGTGCCGGTGCAGGTGCTCGCGCAGCGGAGCGGTGTCCACCTCCGGCGTGACGTAGGCCACGAGGCGCGCGTCGCCCGGAACGTCCTCGCGGACCAGCGCCACCGCGTCCCGGACCTCTGGATGCGCTCGCAGCGTG
This sequence comes from Corallococcus caeni, assembly GCF_036245865.1. Lineage (NCBI taxonomy): Bacteria > Pseudomonadati > Myxococcota > Myxococcia > Myxococcales > Myxococcaceae > Corallococcus > Corallococcus caeni. Next base: position 415,660 of record NZ_BTTW01000007.1, read on the forward strand.
GTTTCGATTTCACCCAGCTCGATGCGGTGGCCGCGCAGCTTCACCTGGAAGTCCAGGCGGCCCATGAAGTCGAGCGTGCCGTCCTCCCGCCAGCGGGCCTTGTCGCCCGTGCGGTACAGCCGTGCGCCCGGCTCCGTGCCGAAAGGATCCGGCATGAAGCGCTCCGCCGTCAGGTGCGGACGGCCCAGGTAGCCGCGCGCGACGCCTTCACCGGCGAAGCACAGCTCTCCGGGCAGACCGAAGGGCACCAGCTCCTGACGCTCGTCGAGGATGTACGCGCGCAGGTTGTCCAGCGGCCGACCGATGACGGGCAGCGCGTGGGACGTCCCCTGTACGTCCCACACGGTGGCGTCCACGGTGCACTCGGTGGGGCCGTAGGCGTTGAAGGCCCGCGTGCGTGAGGTCGCGGCGAGCCTCCGCCACATCACCTCGTCCAGCGCCTCGCCGCCCACCAGCATCAGCGACGGCAGGCGGGGGCGCTCCAGCATCCCCGCGTCCAGGAGCAGCTTCAGTTGCGCGGGCGTGCAGTCCAGCGCGTCCACCCGCGTCCGCTCCAGCCACTCGAGCATCCGCTCCGGCTCCAGCCGGAGGTCGTCCGGGACGGGGCACACGCAGTGGCCGCCCAGCAGCTGGAGCACCTGTTCGATGGAGGCGTCGAAGAACAACGGCGCGTTGATGCTGACGCGGAGCCCCGGGGGCTGTCCCGCATAGGCGGTCCGCAGGAGCGCGTGGTGCAGGTGGAGCAGCGAGCGGTGGCGCACCATCACGCCCTTGGGCGTGCCCGTGGAGCCGGAGGTGTAGATGACGTAGGCGAGGTTGTCCGCGCCCGCCGCCGGCGGCGGGTTGTCCGTGGACTGCTCCGACAGTCGGACCAGTTCTTCGTCCAGCCGTACCAGGTGGGCCACCTCTGGCCGCCACGCTTCTTGCAGCGCCCGCGTCGTCAGCAGCACGGTCGCGCCAGAATCCTTGAGGACGAAGGACTTGCGCGCGGCGGGCGCGGACGGGTCCAGGGGCACGAACGCGCCTCCGGCCTTGTTCACCGCGAGCAGCGCGATGACGCTCTGCGCCGAGCGCTCCAGGCACAGGCCCACCGGGACCTCCGGCCCCACGCCCAACGAGCGCAGGTGCCAGGCGAGCTGATTGGCCCGGGCGTTGAGCTGCTGGAAGGACAGCGTCGTCTCCCCGAACACCACGGCGTCGGCGTCCGGGGTCCGCGCCACCTGCTCCTCGAAGCGGCTGTGCAGCGTGCCGTCGCTGTCGAAGGGCGACACGCCTCCGGCCAGCTCGCCCAGGAGCCGCTGACGTTCCTCCGCCGAGACGAGGGACACGCCGGACAGCGGTGCGTCCGGTTGCATGAGCACCGCCTCCAGCAGCACGCGCAGGTGCGTGAGGAGCCGGGCCATGGTGGGACGCTCGAAGAGGTCCGTGGCGTACTCGAGCTTGCCTCGGAAGCCGTCCTCGCGGCGGTCCAGGTCCAGGCTCAGGTCGAACTGGGACGTGGTGCGCTCCCCGAGGGCCGCGGGCCGCACGGTGAGCCCGGGCAGCGACAGCTCCGGCACCGGCGCGTTCTGGAGCGCGAACATCACCTGGAACAGCGGCGTGCGCCCCAGGTCGCGCGTCGATTGCAGGGACTCCACCAGCCGCTCGAAGGGGAGGTCCTGGTGCTCGTACGCGCCCAGCGTGGTGGCGCGCACCTGGGCCAGCAGCTCCCGGAACGTCGTCCGGGCGCTGAAGCTTCCGCGCAGCACCAGCGTGTTGACGAAGAAGCCGATGAGCCCCTCGGTCTCCGCGTGGCGGCGGTTCGCGATGGGCGTGCCCACGAGCACGTCGTCCTGGCCGGAGTAGCGGTGCAGCACCGTCTGGAAGGCCGCGAGCAGCACCATGAAGGGCGTGGCGCCCTCGTGTCGGGCCAGGGCCTCCACGCGCTCCGACAGGGGCAGGGGCAGGTGCACCGGCACGGTGTCGCCGCGCTGGGTGGAGATGGCGGGGCGGGGCTTGTCGGTGGGCAGCTCCAGGGCTTGGGGGGCTCCGGCGAGCTGCTGGGTCCACCACGCGAGCTGCGCCTCCAGCGCCTCGCCCTGGAGCCAGCCGCGCTGCCATAGCGCGAAGTCCGCGTACTGCACGGGCAGCTCCGGGAGCGCGGGCGGCCGGCCCTCGCGCAGGGCCGCGTAGAGGGCGGTGAGCTCGCGCACCATCACGCCCAACGACCAGCCGTCGGAGACGATGTGGTGCAGGTGGAGCACCAGCACGTGCTCCTCCACCGCGAGCTTCAGCAGCAGGGCGCGGATCACCGGCCCCCGCTCCAGGTCGAACGGCCGCTGTGACTCCACCGAGGCCCGGCGCTCCGCTTCGCGCAGCCGGGCTCCGGCGTCCTCCAGCGCCGTCAGGTCCACGCGCTCCAGCGGCACGGTGGAATGGGCGTGGAGGTGCTGCACGGGCTGGCCCGCCTCCGTGCGGAAGGTGGTGCGCAGGGCTTCGTGCCGCGCCATCAGCGCGTCCAGGCTCCCCTTGAGCGCGGACTCGTCCAGCGCGCCGAGGAGCCGCAGGGCGACGGGCATGTTGTAGAGGGCGCTGCCCGGTTCGAGCTGATCGATGAACCACAGCCGCTGCTGCGCGAAGGACAGTGGCACCAGCGGAGGCCTGGGCGCCCGGGTGAGCGGCGGCACGTGGCCATGGGGGTTCGTGGCGGTGTCCAGGTGCCGCGCGAGCGCGGCCACGGTGGGCGCGTTGAACAACTCACCCAGGGGCAGCTCCACGCCCAGCACCGCGCGGATGCGCGACACCACCTGCGTCGCCAGCAGCGAATGGCCGCCCAGGTCGAAGAAGTCGTCGTGGATGCCCACGGCGTCCAGGTGCAGCACCTCCGCCCAGATGGCCGCGAGCCGGGCCTCCAGCGCGTTCCGGGGAGCCTCGCGCGTGGACTCCGAGGACCGGGGCGCTTCGGGTGCGGGCAGGGCCTTGCGGTCGACCTTTCCGTTCGGCGACAGCGGCAGGGACGGCAGCGCCACCCAGGCGGACGGCACCATGTAGTCGGGGAGCTGCCGCTGCGCGTGCGCCTTCACGCGGTCGGTGCTGGCGCCGTCTTCGTCGAAGACGACGTAGGCCACGAGCCGTTTCTCACCGGGCACGTCCTCGCGCGCGAGCACGACGGCCTCGCGCACGTCCGGGGCCTGGCGCAGCACGGCCTCCACCTCGCCGGGCTCGATGCGGAAGCCTCGCAGCTTGAGCTGGAAGTCGGTGCGGCCCAGGAACTCCAACGTGCCGTCCTCGCGCCAGCGGGCCCGGTCGCCCGTGCGGTACAGCCGGGCGCCCGGCGTGGCGGAGTGGGGATGGGGGATGAACCGCTCGGCGGTGAGGTCCGGCCGCTGGAGGTAGCCCCAGGCCAGGCCGTCGCCACCCACGAACAGCTCTCCAGGGAGCCCCGGCGGCAGGGGCTGGAGGTGCGCGTCCAGCACCCACGCGGTGGAGTTCGCCAGCGGCCGGCCGATGGGCACCGAGCGCTCCACCGTGTCTCCCGCGCGCAGCGTGTGCGTGGTGGAGAAGGTGGTGTTCTCCGTGGGGCCGTACCCGTTGACGAGCACGGCCTCCGGCGCCATCCGCGCCAGGTGTTCCCGCACGCGAGGCACGGGCAGCACGTCGCCGCCCGCGAGCACCTGCCGCACGCCCGCGAGCGATGGGCCTTCGTGCAGGACCATCTGCTCGAAGAGGGCGGCGGTGAGCCACAGCGTGGTGACGCCCTCCACGGACAAGAGCGTGCCCAGCTCCGACAACGAGAGTGCACGCGGTGGCGCCAGCACCAGCTTCGCGCCGTGCAGCAATGCGCCCCAGAGCTCCAGCGTGGACGCGTCGAACGCGACCGGGGCCGCATGGAGGAACACCTGCTCCGGGCCGAAGTGGATGAGGCCGTTGCCCCGCACCAGGCGCACGATGCCCCGGTGCGGGACGCTGACGCCCTTGGGACGGCCCGTGCTGCCCGACGTGAACATCACGTAGGACAGCGCCTCCGCGGGCACGCGCACGTCCAGCGCCGTGTCCGGCTGCTTCGCGATCCGCTCCGCCTCCGCGTCCAGGAGGACCAGGAGCCCGGCCACCGCCGGCAGCTCATCCGCCAGTACCTCCTGCGTGACGAGCACGCTGACGCCCGCCTCCTGGAGCACCCAGGTCGTGCGATCCGCGGGGGCCTTCGTTTCCACGGGCACGTAGGCCGCGCCCGTCTTGAGGATGCCGAGCATGCCGGTGACGAGCTCCGGCGAACGCTCCACGCACAGCCCCACGCGGTCTCCGGGCCGCACGCCCAGCCGCCGCAGGTGGTGCGCGAGCTGGTTCGACCGCCGATCCAGTTCGGCGTACGTGAGCTCGCGCGCCACGACCGGCGGCGCGTCCTCCGGCGGGAAAGCCCCGGCGCTCGCGGGCATCCTCACGGCGATGGCGTCCGGCGTGCGCGCGGCCTGCTCCGCGAACAGCGCGGGCACGGAGGCGTCGCGCGGGTACTCCGACGCGGTGTCGTTCCAGGTGACCAGCACCTGCCGCCGTTCCTCTGGCGTGATCAGCGGCAGGCGCGTCAGCGGAGTCGCTGGCGCATCCACCGCGGCGTCGAGCAGCACCTCCAGGTGCCGAGCCATCCCGGCCACCGTGCCGGGCGTGAACAGGGCGGTGTTGAAGTTGAGGCCTCCCGTGAAGCCCTCCGGCGCACGGTGCAGCAGCAGCTCCAGGTCGAAGCGGATGGCGCCCGGGTCTGCATTCATCGGCTCGAGCGTCAGGCCGGGCAGGGCGAGCACCGGCAGCGGCGCGTTCTGCAATGTGAAGATGACCTGGAAGAACGGCGTGCGAGACGGGTCGCGCGCGGGGTGCAGCTCCTCGACGAGCTTCTCGAACGGGAAGTCCTGGTGCTCGTACGCGCCCAGGGTGGTGTCCCGCACGCGCTCCAGCAGCGAGCGGAAGGAGTCGTCCTCACGCAGCCGGGTGCGCAGGACCACGGTGTTGGCGAAGTAGCCGATGAGGGCCTCGGATTCGGCGTGGCGGCGGCCCGCGATGGGGGAGCCCACCAGCACGTCGTCCTGGCCGGCGTAGCGGCCCAGCAGCACCTGGAACGCGGCCAGCAGCACCATGTACGGCGTGGCGCCCTCGCGCTTCGCCAGGGACTCCAGGGCTTCGCTCAGCGCGGACGGGAGGGTGAACGGCATCAGCGCGCCCCGGAAGGTCTGCCGGGCCGGACGCGGATGATCCGTGGGCAGCTCCAGGTGCGCCGGCGCGCCTTCCAGCTGCCGCCGCCAGTAGCCGAGCTGCGCCTCCAGCACCGCGCCCTGCAACCAGCCGCGCTGCCACAGCGCGTGGTCGGCGTACTGCACCGGCAGCTCGGGTAGCGGGGACGGGAGGTTCCGGGAGAGGGCGGCGTAGAGCGTGCCCATCTCGCGCACCAGGACGCCGGTGGACCAGCCGTCGGAGATGATGTGGTGCAGGTTCAGCACCAGCACGTGCTCCGTGGACGACAGCTTCAGCAGCAGGGCCCGCAGGAGGGGCCCCTGCTCCAGGTCGAACGGCGTGCGGGCTTCTTCCGTGGCGAGCCTTGAGGCCTCGACGCGGCGCTGCTCCAGGTCCGGGATGACGGTGAGGTCCACCTGGCGCAGCGGCAGCGGGCCCGGTGCGTGGATGACCTGCTCCGGCGCGCCTTCGTACTCGCGGAACGTGGTGCGCAGCGCTTCGTGACGGCGCAGCAGCCGGTCGAAGCTCCGCTGGAGCGCACCGACGTCGAGCGTGCCCTCCAGCCGCAGCGAGAACGGCATGCTGTAGGCCGTGTCCGCGGCGCCCAGTTGATGGATGAACCACAGCCGCTGCTGCGCGAACGACAGCGGCAGCACGGCGGGCCGTACCCCACGCGTCAGCGGCGTGAGGCCGGTCGATGCGGTGGGATCGGGCTGAGCCGGAGCGGGGGCCACCGACCCGGGCGGAGCGATGCGCCGGGCGAGCGCCTCCACCGTGGGGGCTTCGAACAGCGTGCGCAGCGGCACCTCCCGGCCCAGGCGCGCACGCACGCGCGCGGCCACCTGGGTCGCCAGCAGCGAGTGCCCCCCCAGCTCGAAGAAGCTGTCCCGCACGCCGACCCGCGCGAGGCCGAGCACCTGCGCGAAGATCTCCGCCAGGGTGCGCTCGGTGTCGTCGCGCGGGGCGATGGGCTCGCCGCGAACAACGGCGGGCGCGTTCGCCGCAGGCAGGGCCTTGCGGTCCACCTTGCCGCTGGAGGTGAGCGGCAGTGCCTCCAGGCGGACGAGGGCGGAGGGCACCATGTACTCGGGCAGCCGCGAGTGCAGGAACGCGCGCAGCCCCGCCGTGTCTAGCGTCCCGCCGTCGACGGTGACATAGGCGACGAGGCGCGGTCCTCCCATGTCGTCCTGCCGCACGACGGCCACGGAGTCGCGCACGCCGGGCCAGGACTGGAGCGCGGCTTCGATGTCTCCCAGCTCGATGCGGAAGCCGCGCAGCTTCACCTGGAAGTCCGCGCGGCCCAGGTACTCCAGCGTGCCGTCGGTGCGCCACCGGGCGATGTCGCCCGTGCGGTACAGGCGCGCGCCGGGCGTGTCGCTGAAGGCATCGGGGATGAAGCGCTCGGCGGTGAGGGTGGGGCGGCGCCAGTAGCCCCGGCCCACCTGCACGCCGCCGATGAACAGCTCTCCCGGGATGCCCACGGGCACCGGCTGTCCGTGGGCATCCAGGACGTACATGCGCGTGTTGGCCACGGGCCGGCCAATGGGGACGACGCGGAGCGAGGCGTCGCGTGGGCACTCCCAGGACGTCACGTCCACGGCGGCCTCGGTGGGGCCGTAGAGGTTGTGCAGCGTGGCGTGCGGCAGGCGGGCCTGCGCGCGAAGCACCAGGTCCGCGGGCAGGGCTTCGCCGCTGCACATCACCTGACGCAGCCGCGTCAGGGACTCCAGGCCTGGCTCCTCCACGAAGACGCGCAGCATGGACGGCACGAAGTGCGCGGTCGTCACGCCCTCGCGGGCCATCAGCGCCACCAGGTAGTCCGGCTCCTGGTGTCCGCCGGGCCGCGCGAGCACCAGCCGCGCGCCCGTCATCAGGGGCCAGAAGAACTCCCACACGGACACGTCGAAGCTGAACGGCGTCTTCTGCAACACCGTGTCCGAAGGCGTGAGGCCGTAGCGCGCCTGCATCCAGCGCAGCCGGTTGACGACGCCCGCGTGCGCGTTCATCGCGCCCTTGGGACGGCCGGTGCTCCCGGACGTGAAGATGACGTAGGCGAGGGCGTCATCGCCGGTCAGCGGCACGGGCCGGGCCGTGGACTCCCGCGCGAGGAGCTCCCCCTGCGTGTCCAGCGCGATGACGTGCGAGGTGCCGCGGGGCCGCGAGGCGCGGGCTCCTCCCCGCGCATCCTGCGTGAGGGGTTGCTCGGCATGCGAAGGCAGCGCGGCACGGAGGCGCTCCTGGATGAGCAGCACGGACGCGGCGGTGTCCTCCAGCATCCCGGCGAGCCGTTCCGGGGGCGTGGCCGGATCCAGCGGGACGTAGGCCGCGCCGGACTTCAGGATGCCCAGCAGCGCGACGACCATCTCCACGGAGCGCTCAAGGCACACCCCCACCAGCGTCTCCGGACCCACGCCGCGAGCCCGCAGGTGGTGCGCGAGCTGGTTGGCCCGGGCTTCGAGTTGCGCGTAGGTGAGGCGCTGGTCCTCGAACTGGAGCGCGAGGGCCTCTGGCGTCCGTTCGGCCTGCGCTTCGAAGAGGTGGTGGAGCGTGGCGCCACGGGGGAAGTCCACGCGCGTGTCGTTCCAGCCGCGCAGCACCTGTTCGCGTGCGGCCGGCGTGAGCCACGGCAGGGTGGAGACGGGGACGTCCGGCGCGGCGACGACGGCCCTGGCCAGCTCGGTCAGGTGCTCCGCCATGCGGGCCACGGTCGCGGCGTCGAAGAGGGCGGTGGCGTACTCCAGGCGGCAGCGCAGACCGTCGCGCTGTTCCCAGACCTCCAGGGACAGGTCGAACTTGGACGTCGTCACCGGCACGGTCACGCCGCCAATCTGGAGCCCGGCGCCTGCCGTCGTCTGGGCCTCGGGCACGTTGATGACGTTGAGGACGGTCTGGAACACCGGCGTGCGGCTCAGGTCGCGAGGCACCTGGAGCACGTCCACCAACTGCTCGAAGGGCATGTCCTGGCGTCCGTAGCCGCCCAGGGCTTGCTGCTTCACGCGCGACACGAGCTCGCGGAAGCCCGGCGCTCCGTGCAGCTTCGCGCGGAAGGCGAGCGTGTTGACGAAGCAGCCCAGCAGGCCCTCCACCTCCGGACGCGACCGTCCGGCGATGGGCGTGCCCACCGCGAAGTCGTCCTGTCCGGAGGTGCGGGCGAGCAGCACCTGGAACAGCGCCATCAGGACCATGAAGGACGTGGCGCCTTCACGGCGGCCCAGGGCGAGCAGGGGCTCGGACAGCTCCCGTGGCAGGTGGAATGCGTGGGCGGCGCCCGCGTAGGACTGCGTGGCGGGACGGGGGCGGTCGGTGGGCAGCTCCAGCGGCGGCGTGCCCTGGAGCAGGTCCTTCCACCAGCGGGCCTGCTCCGCCAGCACCGGGCCGGACAGCCACGCGCGCTGCCACACGGCGTAGTCGGCGTACTGCACCGGCAGCGGCGGCAGGACGGACGCAACGCCCGCGCTGGCGCAGGCATAGAGGACCGGCAGCTCCTGGCTGAGGACCAGGGCGCACCAGGCGTCCGAGACGACGTGGTGCAGGAGCAGGTGGAGGACGTGCGTGTCGGGAGCCAGCCGCAGCAGGAGCGCGCGGGCGACAGGGCCGGTGTCCAGGTGGAAGGGCGTGGCGGTGTACGCCTGGCAGCGCAGAAGCATGGCGGCTTCGCGCGCTTCGGCCGTGTCGCCGGGGACGTCCTCCGTCTGCAGGGGAAGGGTGCCCGTCGCATGGATGACCTGCACCGCTCCGTCGTCGGCCAGCGCGTAGGTGGTGCGCAGGACCTCATGGCGTTCCACGAGGGAGTGGAGCGCCGCCTGGAGCGCGGGGGTGTCCAGCGTGCCCGTGAGTCGGAAGATGATCGCGTTGTTGTAGGCGGTGCTCTCCGGCTCCAGCTCCTGGAGGTACCAGAGCCGCTGCTGCGCGAACGACAGCGGCAGGGGCCGGTCTCGCGGCGCACGCGGAATCGGTTGGAGGGCACCGGAGGACACGACGGTGGACACTGTCGAATGGGCCTGCACGGTCGTGGCCTGGGTACCCGTGAGCGGCACCGCGCCTTGAGCCGCGATCTGGGCCGTCACGGCCGCAGCGCTCGCAGCATCCGTGGACCCCCTGCGCTTTGCCGGCAGCTTGAACCCAGGGAGGTTCACGGCCTCGACGCGGCCCTCCGCGCGCAGGCGCACGGGACGGCCGGTGCGGTAGAGGCTCATGGCCCCACTCAGCGGATGCGGCACCAGTCGCTCCGCCATCTCACCCGCAGCCCTCCAGAGCGCGGCCGGCAGACCCGCGCCCGACAGGGCCAGCTCTCCCACGACGCCCGCGGGCACGGGCTTCCCGGCCGCGTCCAGCACCCAGACGTCCAGCCCCGAAGGCAGCTTCTCCTCCGGTGCACGCGGCAACAGGCCTCCGTCACGGGCTTCACCCGCGAGCAGCACGTCGCAGCCCGCCGTGCGCTGGAGCGCCGACGCCAGCTCCTCCGACGCGTTCTCCAGGACCCATGCCCCCACCGGGGCCAGGGCCTCACTCGCCCCCGCGAGGTCCGTCACCGCGCGGGCCAGCCGTGCCGTGGTGTTCACCAGCACCGCCCCCGCCTGCCGTGCGAGGGACAGCAGTTCCTCGGCGTCCGTCTCCTGCTCGCCGCGCACGCGCCGCGAAGGTGTCGCCGCATCAGCGGCCAGGGCCTCCCGCGCCGTGGCCAGCCGCCGGAGCCCTTCCAGGACCACCGGCGTCTCCAGCCCGAAGTCGATGAGGCACGTCACCTCGTCCACGTCCGAGGCCCGCACCTCCCGCAGCCGCTGGATGCCGCTCTCCACCGTGCCGATGAGGCCCGTGCCCTTCGCGTGGTGCTCGAAGGTGTGCTCCAGGAGCGCGTCGATGTCCTCGCGGGACACCTTGGCGATCTCCCCCTGGTACCCCTGCGCGGCGAGCAGCGACGTCGTGATGTCCGCCGAGCTCCGGAAGTACGCGAGCAGCGGCTTGCGCACCTGCCTCAAGACCTCCGCCTCGTCGTCCCCGAGGTACGTGTGCAGCATGCACGTGATGTGGCCCCGGCCCGGGTGCCCGTTGCGGCGCCACGCCTCGCGGTAGAGGGCCACCTTCGGCTTCAGCTCCTCCAGCGAGTGGGCGAAGAGGCCCGTGAGGACGCCCGCGCCCAGCTCGCCCGCGAGCCGGAACGTCTCCGGGTTCGCGGTGGCGGTGAGCCACACGGGCAGCTCCTTCTGCACCGGCTTCGGGCGCAGACCCACCTCCACGGTGACGCCGTTGCCGCCCGGCCGCCGCAGCCGTTCGCCCCGCCAGAGGCCACGCAGCGTCTCCAGGTTTCGCAGCAGGATGTTGCGCCGGTCGGCGTAGTTCCCCGGCGCGAAGACGAAGTCCTGGACGTGCCAGCCCGTGGCCACGGACACGTCGACGCGGCCCTGCGACAGGTTGTCCACGACGGCCCACTGCTCCGCGACGAGCAGCGGATCATGCAGCGGCAGCACGACGCTGCCGGAGCGCAGGCGCAGGTTGCGCGTGATGGCCGCGAGCGCCGCGGAGACCACCGCGGGCTGCGGGTAGATGCCGCCGAAGGAGTGGAAGTGCCGCTCGGGCGTCCAGATGGCGGAGAAGCCGTGCGCGTCCGCGAACTTCGCGCCCTCCATCAGCAGCGTGTACTTGGGCCCGGAGAGCGAGTCCTCGTCGTTGGCGAAGTACGACAGGCTGAGCTGGAGCGGACGCGAGGACTCCTCGGCCGATGCACTCCTACGCGACGCGCTGGCCTCGGAGGGGAAGAGCACGCGCAGGCCGCGCGACAGGGCCCAGAGGGCTTCCAGCTCGGGCTTCTCGGGCGCCGGTTCGGACGCGGCGAGCCAGGTGGTGCCCGGCGCGGGATGAAGCCGCGCATCCAGGCCCGCGAAGAAGCCCGTGAGCGACGTGTGACTCAACGCCCACGCGGGCTGGCCCGCGCCCATGGGCAACAGCCACGCCAGGGACTCCGCGGAGGGAAGCGGAAGCGCCGCGTCTCCTGCCACGGACGGCGCGTCCCCCAGCACTTCTTCCACGTGCAGGACGCGCGAGGACTCCAGGCGCGTGGAGGTGAAGAGCCCCCGCCAGGTCACGAGCCGGGGCACGACGCCGCCTTCCACGGCGTAGACGGCCAGTGAGTCCAGGTCCGTGGGGCCGAGCGCCACCGGAGCGCCACCGGCCTCCAGGACACCCCACAGCGCGGCCAGCTTCTCCGGCGACGCACGCAGGCAGAGCGCCACGGGTTCCCCCGGCTGGAGCCCTGTTTCCCGCAGCCGCAGGGCGAGCCGTCGCGCGCGCGAAGCCAGCTCCCGCCACGTCCAGGTCCGTCCTGCCTGCTCCACGGCGATTGCTTCCGGCTGGCGCAGTGCGTGTTCGCGCAGCCGGGCGGAAAGGACCGGCGCCTGCGTGACGGGCGGAGGGACGGGCCAGGCCCGGCGGTCGGCGTCGGTGGCCAGCGGCAGGCGGGAGAGGGGCTCCTCGGGCCGGGCCAGCGCCGCGCCGAGCAACACCTGGAGATGCTCCAGCATCCGCCGCGCGGTGGAGGCGTCGAACAGCTCCGTCGCGTACTCCAGCGCGCCGTGCACGCGGCCGGGCTCCTCGGTGAGGATGAGCGTCAGGTCCGACAGCGTGGCGCCCCATTGCACGGGCGTGCCCGGTACCTCGATGAAGGTGCCTCGCGCCCCGACGGCCGCCAGCGCGTCGCCGCCCATCTCCAGATTCGAGTGGTAGACGAAGACCGTGTCCGTCATGCGCTCGCGGCCGACGTCCCGGCCGGGGACGAGCTGTTCGACGAGCATCTCGAAGGGCACGTCCGGTCGCGACTGCACGTCGGTGACCTCGCGCCGCACGCGGTGCAGGAGCTCGCGGAAGCTCGGGTCGTCTCCGACGTGCGTGCGGAACGCGGCGGAGTGCGCCACGTAGCCGATGAGCGGCAGCAGCTCCGGCCGCGTGCGGTTGCCGATGGGCGTGCCGACGATGAGGTCCGTCTGTCCGGTGTAGCGGTGCAGCAGCGCGTTCCACGCGGCGAGCACCGTCATGTACGACGTGAAGCCCTCGCTGCGTCCAAAGGCGACGAGCGCCTCGGTGAGCGCCGGTGGGAAGTCCAGCACCATGCGCTCGGAGGTGAGCGGGCAGTTCGCGGGCCGGGGCCGGTCCGTGGGGACGCCGAGCTGCCGGGGCATGCCGGCCAGCCGCTGACGCCACCACTGTTCCTGTTCAGGGAAGCGGGCCTCCGCGAGCGACTGCCGCTGCCACGCGCCGAAGTCCGCGTACTGCACGGGCAGGGGCGCCAGCGGGGACGGCCTGCCCTGGAGGAAGGCGGCGTAGAGCTGCCCCACCTCCTGGAGGAAGAGGGCCGAGGAGAGCGTGTCGCAGACGATGTGGTGGATGGCGCAGACCAGCAGGTGCAGGTCCGCGCGCAGGCGCACGAGCGTGGTGCGCAGCACTGGGCCGTGCACCAGGTCGAAGGGGCGTGCGGCGTCCTCGCGGGCGATGCGGAGGGCAGCCTCCTCGCGTTCCGCTGGCGAGCCCTCCACCTCCACGACGGGAAGCGGGATGCGCACGAAGGGATGGAAGCGCTGCACGGGCCGGCCGTCCACGGCGTCGTAGGTGGTGCGCAGGGCCTCGTGGCGCTGGACGACCTCCTGGATGGCGCGCTCCAGGATGGCGGCGTCGGCGGGGCCTTCCAGGCGCAGGACGAAGGGGATCGTGTAGGCGGACAGGCCGGGCAGGTACTGCTCCAGGCGCCAGACGCGCTCCTGGACGAAGGACAGGGGCAGTGGCTCCGTCCGGGAGCGGGGCACGAGGGGCAACTCGCGCGTGGGCTCCGGGGCGGGGGCGTGCTGGAGCAGCGGCTCGATGCGGGAGGCAAGCCCCGCGACGGTGGGCGCTTCGAAGAGCGCGGCCAGCGGCACCTGGACGTGGAAGGTGTCGCGAAGCTGGTTGAGGAGCTGCGCGGCCATGAGGGAGTTGCCGCCCAGCTCCAGGAAGTTGTCGTCGCGTCCGACGAAGTCCACGCCCAGGCGCTCACGCCACAGCATGGCGATCCGCACCTCCACGTCACCGCGGGGCGCATCCTCACGGCCACCCGGGACCGGCGAAAGAGCAGGGCGCTCGGCCGAGGGCAGCGCCCGCGTGGCCGGAGACAGCGGTGCATGGGTGCCCGTCAATGCGCCCGTGCCCACGGGCAGCGCGGAGGATGGGACCTGGCCCATCGACGCATCAACCGGATGCGCCCGTGAGGTCGGAGCGATCTCCGTTGTGGCGAGAGCGGCCTTGGACGCGGAGGACGAGGATTGGCCCGCCGACGCATCCACCGGGAGCGCAGGCGAGGCCGGAGCGGCCCCCGAGGAAGCGGGAACCGCCGGCTTCGGTGTCGTTGCCTCCGTGGCGGGCACGGCCCTGGAGGCGGAGGACAGGGCCTCCGTCCGGGCCCCAGCCTCGGCGAGGTGATGCGCCGCGGACGTTTGCGCGACGCCGTGTCCGGGACCGCCAGCGTCCACGGAGGGATTGCCCTGGACGCGAGGCTCCACCCAGCAGCGCTTGCGCAGGAACGCGTACGTCGGCAGGTGCACGCGGCGGCGCTGCTCGTGGGCGTAGAACGCGGTCCAGTCCAGCTCCAGGCCCTGCATCCACAGCTCACCCACGCACTGCAACAGCCCCGACTGCTCCGTCGTCGCACCGCCCCGGCGCAGCGAGGCGAGCGCCTTCACGCGCTCCTTGTCCTCGCCCAGGCACGCGCGCATCAGCGGGGTGAGATCCTGGCCGGGCCCCACCTCCAGCAGCACGCCGCAGCCCTCTTCCAGCAGGGCCCCCAGCGCGTCGGTGAAGCGCACGGGCTGCCGCATCTGCGTGGCCCAGTAGTCCGGAGCGCTCAGCTCCCCAGGCCGCGCCAGCGCGCCCGTGAGGCTGGAGACGTACCGCACGGAGGGCTCACTCCGCTGGAGCGAAGCCACCACGCGCGCCAGCTCTCCCATCAACGGCTCCACGTCCGCCGAGTGGAACGCATGACCCGACGGCATGCGCACCGCGCCCGCCTTGCGCTGCTGCAACACAGCCTGGAAGCGCTCCACCTCGTCCACGGGCCCGGAGACGACACACCGGTCCGGCGCATTGATCGCCGCGAGCGTCAGGCGGCCGGAAAGCAGGGACTGGACCTCCGCCGCCGGCAGCGCCACTCCGAGCATCGCGCCCGGAGGCAGCCGGTGCATCAGTTCCCCGCGCGCGACGGCCAGCCGCAGGGCCTCCGGCAGGGACAGCACGTCCGCGACACAGGCGGCGGCGTACTCACCGAAGCTGTGTCCCAGCACCGCGTGCGGGACGATGCCCCACTCCCGCCACAGCCGGGCCAGGGCCACCTGCACCGTGAACAGAGCCGGCAGCGCGACGCGCGTATCGGAGAGCGCGGCGGAGGCCTCGGCCTCCTGGCCCGGTCCAGGACGCAGCAGCGCCTCCACCCGCGAGCGCAGGGGCGCGTCCAGCAACCCAAGGCACGCCTCCACCTGCGCGCGGAACGCCGGCACGGACGCGCACAGCTCCCGTCCCATGCCCACCTGCTGTGAGCCCTGGCCGGAGAAGACGAAGGCCACCCGCTTCCGGCGGGCTCCCTCCACGTCCTTCAACCGCGCGGGCGTGGCAGGCTTGCGAAGCTGCTTCGCCAGGTCCGCCGCATCCCTCGCGACCACCATGCGCCGGTATTCGAAGCCCCGCCGTCCCACGGCCTGCGTGTACGCCGCGTCCGCGAACCCGCTCGCATCGCTCGCGACGTCCACGGAGAACCGGGCCGACAATTCCTCCAGCGCTTCCGGCGAGCGCGCCGACAGCACCCGCAGCGCCAGTTGCTTCGCCGCCGCCTCCAACGCTTCTGGCGAGCGCGCGGACAGCACCTGATCCGCCAGCTTCAACGACGCCGCTTCCAGCGCCTCAGGAGACCGGTCCGCCAGCACGTGCGACGCCAGCGCCAGCGCTCCCGCCTCCAGGGACTCCGGCGAGCGTGCGGACAGCACGAAGAGCTGGTGCGAGCGCGACGTGGGCCCGCTCCGGGCTGCCGGGGCCTCCTCCAGCACGGCGTGCGCGTTCGTCCCGCCCACGCCAAAGGAGCTCACCGCCGCGCGCCGGGGCGTCTTCCCCCGAGGCCACGGCCGCAAGCGCGTGTTGACGAAGAACGGCCCCGCGTCGAAGTCGATGCGCGGGTTCGGCGACTCGAAGTGGAGGCTGGGGGGCAGCTCCTCCTCGCGCAGCGACAGCGCGACCTTGATGAGCCCCGCGAGCCCCGCCACCGTGTCCAGGTGGCCCACGTTCGTCTTGAGCGACGCGAGCGCGATGGTGCCCCGGTGCTCGGGCCCCAGGCCGTAGGCGCGCTGGAGCGCCGCGACCTCGATGGGGTCGCCCAGGGGCGTCGCCGTCCCGTGTGCCTCCACGTAGCCGATGTCCCGCGCCGTCACGCCCGAGCGACGCAGCGCTTGCGTGATGACGGCCGCCTGGCCCTGCACGCTGGGCGCGGTGAAGCCGGACTTGTCGCGCCCGTCGTTGTTGACGGCGGTGGCTCGGATGACGGCGTGGATGGGGTCGCCGTCGCGGACCGCGTCCTCCAGCCGCTTGAGCACCACCGCGGCCACGCCGCTGCCGGAGACGGTGCCCTGGCCCTTCGCATCGAAGGCGCGGCAGTGGCCGTCCGGGGAGTAGATCATCCCCTCCTGGTGCACGTAGCCGGTGCGCTGCGGCACCGACAGCCGCGTCGCGCCCGCGAGCGCCACGTCCGACAGGCCGGACAGCAGGTTCTGACACGCGACGTGCACCGCCACGAGCCCGGTGGAGCACGCCGTGTACACGAGCATGCTCTCGCCGGTGAGCCCCAGCTTGTAGGACACCTTCGTCGGCAGGCTCTGGTAGGTCGCGGTGCCGAACAGCTCGAAGAACGCCGCCGAGTCCAACGGCAGGTGCCGCTGCACCTCGTTCGCGTAGCCGGACTCGTTCGCCCCCGCGAAGAGGGAGATGACGCCGGGGAAGCGCGCGGGGTCGAGGCCCGCGTCCTCCAGCGCGGCCCACGCACACTGGAGGAACATCCGCTGCTGCGGGTCGGTCCACTGCGCCTCGCGCAGGGACATGTCGAAGAACGCGGGATCGAACTGGTCGATGTCCGCGAGCACGCCGTGGGCGGGCACGAACCCCGGGTGCTGTGACAGCTCCACGCCCGGAGGCAGGCCGGGCATGGACTCCAGCTCCTCGGGAGTGAAGCGGGAGATGGACTCCACGCCTTCGCGCAGGTTGCGCCAGAACTCCTCCACCGATGCGGCACCGGGGAAGCGCCCGGACATGCCGATGATGGCGATGGCGTTCGACGGCAGCGCCGCCGTCCCGTCCGTCGCGTGCGCGGACGGCACCGGCGCGGCAGTGGGAACGGACAGCTCAGGCAAGGACACGGACTGCGTGGGCACGGTGGCCGCGCGCGCGCTCAGCCCCTCCCGCTCCAGCCGCCGGGCCAGTCCATGGACCGTGGGGTGTTCGAAGAGCCAGACCACGGGCACATCGCGCTGAAGCGCCTCGTGCAGCCGACTGGCGACGCGGACCACGGTGAGCGACGTGCCGCCCAGGTCCTCGAAGAAGTGGTCGTGGACGCCGACGCTCCGGGCACCCAGCTCCCGGGCCCAGAGGGCGGCGAGCTGTTCCTCCAGCGGATCCGCGGGCTCCACGAACCGGCCCTTGCGAGCACTGGCTGTGACGTCTGGCGCGGGCAGGGCCCGACGGTCCAGCTTGCCGGTGGCGGAGAGGGGCAACACGGGCAGCGGGACGAACGCGGCCGGGACCATGTACTCGGGGAGCCGCTGCCGCAGGTGTTCGCGCAGCGCGGGGACGTCCAGCACGCCCGCGACCACGTAGGCCACCAGCCGCTTGTCGCCGGGCACGTCCTCGCGCACGAGCACGGCCGCGTCGGTGAGGGCGGGCCAGTCCCGGAGGGCGGCTTCGACCTCGGACAGCTCGACGCGGTAGCCGCGCACCTTCACCTGGCTGTCGATGCGGCCCAGGAACTCCAGGCTCCCATCCGCGCGCCAGCGCACGCGGTCGCCCGTGCGGTACACGCGCTCTCCGGGCGTGGTGGCGAAGGGGTGGGGGATGAAGCGCTCGGCGGTGATGTCCGGGCGGGAGAGGTAGCCCCGCGCGAGCCCGTCCCCGCCAATGAGCAGCTCCCCCGGCACGCCCACGGGCACCGGCCGCAGCGAGCCGTCCACCACGAACGTCCGCGTGTTCGGCAAGGGAGGCCCGATGGGGATGGCCTCCGTCCGGACGTCCTCGGGTCGCTCCATGCGGAGGCAGCAGGCGAAGACGGTGGCCTCCGTGGGGCCGTAGCCGTTGACCACCGGCAGGCCCAGCGTCTCCACCACGCGGCGCGTGTGCGTAGGGGACAGCACGTCCCCGCCCACGATGAGCTGCCGCAGCCCGCGCAGCACCTCCAGCTTCACGTCCACCACCTGCGCGAACAGGCCCGCGGACAGGTAGAGCGACGTGACGCCGTGACGGCGGATGACCTGTCCCAGCAGCTCCAGGTCGGTGGGAGGCTGGGGCGGGAAGACGACCAGCCTGCCGCCGGACAGGAGCGGGCCCCACAGCTCCAGCGTCGACGCGTCGAAGGACAGGGGCGCCATCAGCAGGAACGTCTCGTCCGGAGTGAAGCGGGCCCAGCTGGCACCGTGCAGCAGCCGCAGCACGCCCCGGTGCTCCACGGCGACGCCCTTGGGACGGCCGGTGCTGCCGGAAGTGAAGTCCACGTACGCCAGGTTCCGCGAGGAGAGGGCCACGTCCGGAGCGGAGGAGGGCTGCCCCTCCAGGCGCAGCTCCTCCACGAAGACGCACGGCACGCCCTCCGCGGCCGGCAGCGAGGCGCGCAGCGCTCGGGTGGTGACGAGCAGCCGGGGCGGCGCGTCCTCCACCATGAGGGCCAGCCGCCGCGCCGGATACGCGGCATCCAGGGGCACGTAGGCACCACCCGCCTTGAGGATGGCCAGGAGCGTGACGACCAGCTCCACGGAGCGCTCCAGGCACACGGCCACCAACGCATCCGGCCCCACGCCCTGCGAGCGCAGCACCCAGGCCAGCGCATTCGCCCGGGCCTCCAGCTGCGAGTACGTCAGCCGAGCGTCCCCGAACTCCAGCGCGATGGCCTCCGGACGCCGTGCGGCCTGGAGCGCGAAGCGTTCCGCGACGTTCGACTCGCGCGGGTAGTCCACGCCCGTGGCGTTCCAGGTCGTGAGCACCTGCTCGCGCTCCGCGGACGTGAGCCACTCCAGGCGGCTCAGGGGGACGTCCGGAGCGGCGACGACGGCGTCCAGCAACGTCCGCAGGTGGCCGGCCAGCCGCTCCACGGTGGGACGCTCGAAGAGGTCGGTGCTGTACTCGACGACGCCGCGCAGGCCGTCCGGCGCCTCATGCAGCAGCAGGCCCAGGTCGAAGCGCGCGGTGGCGTTGTCCACGGGCACTGGTCGCAGCGTGAGCCCCGGTGCCTTCAGCTCGCCGGTGGGCGCGTTCTGGAGCGCGAACACCGCCTGCACCAGCGGATTGCGGCTCAGGTCGCGAGGCACCTGAAGCTCCTCCACCAGCTTCTCGAAGGGCAGGTCCTGGTGCTCGAAGGCGGCGAGCGCCGTGGCCCGCACCTGGGCGAGCAGTGCGCGGAACGAGTCCCCCGGGCGCACGTGCCCGCGAAGCACCAGCGTGTTCACGAAGAAGCCGACCAGCCCCTCCAGCTCCGACTGGCCGCGGCCCGCGATGGGCGAGCCCACCAGCAGCTCCTCCTGCCGCGAGTACCGCGACAGCAGCACCTGCCACACCGCGAGCAGCGCCATGTACGGCGTCGCGCCTTCCGAGCGGCCCAGCGCCACCAGCCGGTCCACCAAGTCCGACGGCAGGTGCACGGGAAGCAGTGCCCCCTTCGTGGACTGGAGCGCCGGACGCGCCTTGTCCGTGGGCAGCTCCAGCACCAGGGGCGCCCCGGTGAGGTGCTGCTTCCACCACGCCACCTCCCGCGCCAGCACCTCCCCCTGGAGCCAGGAGCGCTGCCACACGGCGAAGTCCGCGGGCTGCACGGGCAGCGGCGGCAACACGGGCGTCCGGCCGGAGGCGAACGCCTCGTAGCCCTCGGCCACCTCGCGGACCAGCACGCCCAGCGACCAGCCATCGGAGACGATGTGGTGCATGCACAGGAGCAACAGGTGTTCCCGCGCCTCCAGATGCAGCAGCCGCGTGCGCAGGACGGGGCCCCTGCCCAGGTCGAAGGCCCGCGCGGCCTCCTCCACTGAGCGCCGCTGGGCTTCGTCCTCGCGGGACTCCCGGGGCACGGTGGTCAGGTCCGTGACGGGCAGCTCCCACGCGCCCGCCGCGTGCACCCGTTGAAGGGGCTGTCCGTCCTTCATCGCGAAGGTGGTGCGCAGGGCTTCGTGGCGGGAGACGACGAGCTCCAGGGCGCGGCGCAGCGCCTCCACGTCCAGCGCGCCGTCCAGCCGCAGCGCGGTGGCGATGTTGTAGTGACTGCCGCCCGGACGGAGCTGCTCCACCACCCACAGCCGCTGCTGCGCGAAGGACAGCGGCAGATCCCGGTCCCGCGACGTGGCGACGAGCGCCGGGATGCGCGGGCCCGCGACGCGCGAGAGGAGCTGCACCTCCACCCGCTCCGTGAGCCGGGCGACGGTGGGCGCATCGAAGAGGGCGCGCAGCGGCAGCTCCACCCCGAAGGTCGAACGCAGCCGGGAGACGAGCTGCGTGGCCAGCAGGGAGTGACCCCCGATGACGAAGAAGTCGTCATGCAGCCCCACCGACTCCAGGCCGAGCAGCTCCTGGAACAGCGTGGCGATGCGCTGCTGGAAGAGGGTCATCCGCTCCGGAGCCACGGGCCCGCTGGCGACCGAGCGCGCATCCGGAGAGGGCAGGGCCTTGCGGTCCACCTTGCCGACGGGCGTGAGCGGCAGCGCGTCCAGCGACACGAACGCGGAGGGCACCAGCGGCGCGGGCAGCCGTTCGGAGACGAAGGCGCGCAGCTCCGCCGCTTCCACAGGAGCGCCCGGCACGTACCACGCCACGAGGCGATCCGCGTTCACCCCGGCCACCGCTGCCTTCACCGACGGGTGCTGCCGGAGGATGGCCTCCACCTCGCTCAGCTCAATGCGGAAGCCGCGCAGCTTCACCTGCGTGTCCATGCGGCCCAGGAAGTCCAACGTCCCATCCGCCAGCCACCGCACGCGGTCGCCCGTGCGGTACAGCCGAGCCCCCGGCACGTCGCCAAACGGTGAAGGGACGAAGCGCTCCGCCGTCAGCGCGGGGCGGCCCAGGTAGGCCCGGGCCAGTCCCTCACCGCCCAGGTACAGCTCGCCTGGGACGCCCACGGGGACGGGCTGCCCTTGCGCATCCAGCACGTACGTCTGGACGCGCGTCATCGGCCGGCCGATGGGCACCGACGTCGCGTGCTCCGGCAGGTCCACGATGTCGTGCGTGGTGACGCCCACGGTGCACTCCGTGGGGCCGTACAGGTTCACCAGCCGGCCCGGGGGCCCCGCGCGCAGCACCGCGCGAGCCGCATCCGCGTTCGCGGCCTCACCCGCGTAGATGACGGTGCGCATCGTGGCGAACGCGTCCGGCACCTCGCGCGCCACGGTGTGGAACAGCGCCGTGGCGAACAGGGCCGTGGTGGCGCCCACCTCGCGCAGCGTGCGCGCCAGATCCGCCGGAGCCAGCGTCACCTCGCGCGGCAGGATGACGAGCCGGGCGCTGTTGAGCAGCGCGCCCCAGACCTCGAAGGTGGCCAGGTCGAACGACGGTGTCCCCGCCTGCACCATGCAGTCGTCCGGCCCCAGCTGGACGTAGTTCGTGTCCCGCACCAGGTGCACGATGGAGTGGTGCGTGATGCCCACGCCCTTGGGCGTGCCCGTGGAGCCCGACGTGTAGAGCACGTACGCCAGCTGCTCCGGCCGCACGGCGACGTCCTCGGAAGCGGGCGCCGGTTCCTGACCGGGCTCCTCCGTGTCCGGCCCCAGGTACACCGTGGGCAGGGAGTGCGCGGGGAGCGCGTCCAGCAGCTCCCGTTGGCCCACCACCGCGGCGACACCCGCGTCCTCGAACATGAACGCGAGGCGGGAGCGCGGATAGGCAGGGTCCATGGGCACATAGCAGCAGCCCGCCTCCAGGATGCCGAGCATCCCCACCACCAGCTCCAGCCCCCGCTCCACGCACAGCGCGACCCGGGCCTCGGGCTTGAGTCCGGAGGCTCGCAGGCGCAGGGCCAGCCGCCGCGCCCGCGCCGCCAGCGCCGAGTAGGTGAGCACCCGCCCCTCGTGCTGGACGGCCACCGCGTCGGGAGTCCGCAGGACCTGGGCCGCGAACAGCTCCGGCACGGTGTGGGGCATCATCGGACGGTGCGTGGCGTTCCAGTCCCCGAGCACGCGCTGGCGTTCCTCGCCGCTGAGCAGCGAATGCTCCCGCACCGGCGCCTCGGGGCGGGCCGTGAGCGCGCCGAGCAACACCTCGAAGTGCGCCATCATCCGGTTGACGGTGGCGGGGTCGAAGAGGTCGGTGCTGAAGTTGAGGTCGCCGCTGAACGCGCCGTCCCGCTCCTGGAGGCTGAAGTCCAGGTCGAACTTCGCGGTGGTGATGGCCCCGCCCCGCAGCGCCAGGCGCAGGCCGGGAAGGTCCAGCGCTGCCACGGGGGCGTTCTGGAACGTGAACGCCACCTGGAACAGCGGAGAGCGGCTCAGGTCCCGAGCGCCTTGCATGCCCTCCACCAGCTTCTCGAAGGGGAGGTCCTGGTGGGCATACGCCGCGAGCGTCGTCGCCTTCACCTGGGCCAGCAGCGTCCGGAACGAGTCCCCCGGGTCGATGCGCGCGCGCAGCACCAGCGTGTTGACGAAGAAGCCGATGAGCCCCTCCGTCTCCGCGCGGTTGCGGTTGGCGATGGCGGAGCCCACGAGCACGTCGTCCTGCCCCGAGTAGCGAGACAGCAGCAACTGGAAGCCCGCGAGCAGCACCATGAACGGCGTGGCGCCTTCCCGGGCCGCCAGCGCCTTCACCGCGTCGGACACGCCCGTGGACAGCGACACGGGAAGCGACGCCCCCCGGAACGACTGCGCGGAGGGGCGTGGCCGGTCGGTGGGTAACTCCAGCGCGGTGGGCGCGCCATGGAGCTGCGCCCGCCACCAGTCCAACTCGGCCTGGAGCACGTCCCCCTGGAGCCAGGAGCGCTGCCACACCGCGAAGTCCGCGTACTGGAGGGGCAGGGGCGCCAGCGCCGGAGCCTGTCCGGCAGCGAAGGCTCGGTACAGCGAGCCCAGCTCGCGCGCGAAGACCCCGATGGACCAACCGTCGGAGACGATGTGGTGCAGCGTGAGGAGCAGCCAGTGACGCCGTGGCTCCAGCCGCAGCAGCACGGCGCGCACGAGGGGCCCCGTGCCCAGGTCGAATGGCCGAGCCGCCTCGGAGGCGGCGTGACGGTGCGCCTCGGCTTCGCGGCGGTCCTCGGGAGTGGCCTCCAGCGAGACGACGGACAGCGTGAGCGTCCCATCGGAGTGGAGCCGCTGGACCGGCGAGTCCCCTTCGGACGCGAACGTGGTGCGCAGGACTTCATGGCGCCGCACCAGGGCCTGGAGGGACCGCTCCAGCGCGGAGGCATCCAGCGCTCCGTCGAGCACCAGGATGCCGGGCACGTTGTAGAAGGCGCTGCCGGGCTGGAGTTGATCCAGGAACCACAACCGCTGCTGCGCGTAGGAGAGCGGCACGGGGCCGGAGCGAGGCACCGCCACGAGCGGCGGAGTGCCAGGGCGGGAGTCGCCCCGCGAGCGCAGCGCCGCCACCCGGACCGCGAGCGTCTCCACCGTGGGCGCGGCGAAGAGGTCGCCCAGCGGCAGCTCCACGCCCAGCGTCGAGCGCACGCGCGACACCACCTGCGTGGCCAGCAGGGAGTGGCCCCCCAGGTCGAAGAAGTCATCGTGGATGCCCACGCGAGCCAGGTGGAGCACCTCGGCGAAGAGGGCGGCGAGCTGTTCCTCCACCGCGTCGCGAGGCGCGACGTACCGGTCCCCGGAGACCACGGGCGCCTCGGGAGCGGGAAGGGCGGAACGGTCCAGCTTGCCGTTGGCGTTGAGGGGCAGGGCTTCCAGCACCACGAAGGCGCTGGGGATCATGTAGTCGGGAAGCCGCTCGTGGAGCGCGGAGCGCAGGGCCTTCCCCTCCAGCGACTCGCCAACGACGTAGGCCACCAGGCGCTTGTCTCCGGCGACGTCCTCGCGCACCACGGCCACGGCTTCCCGCACACCCGGCAGGAGGCGCAAGGCGGCCTCGACCTCGCCCGGCTCGATGCGGAAGCCGCGCAGCTTCACCTGGAAGTCGGTGCGCCCCAGGAACTCCAGCGAGCCATCCGCGCGCCAGCGCGTCCTGTCGCCAGTGCGGTAGAGCCGCGCACCCGGCGTCGTGCTGAACGGATGGGGCACGAAGCGCTCGGCGGTGAGGGCGGGCTGGTGGAGGTAGCCCCAGGCCAGCCCTTCGCCGCCGACGTACAGTTCCCCAGGCATGCCAGGAGGCACCGGCCGCACCGCCGGGTCCAGCACGTAGGCGGTGGAGTGGGGCAGCGGACGCCCGATGGGAACGGAGGTCCCCACCGCGTCGCCCGCATGCATCGGGTGGGTGGCGGAGAAGGTGGTGTTCTCCGTGGGCCCGTAGCCGTTGATCAGCACCGCACCCGGAGGCAACCGGGCCAGGTGTTCCCGCACCCGAAACGCCGGGAGCACGTCGCCGCCCGCCAGCACTTGCGACACGGAGGCGAGCGACTCCGGATGGTGCACGGCCATCTGTTCGAAGAGGGCGGCCGTGAGCCACAGCGTGGTGACCTGGTGCTCGGTGAGGACCGCCGCGATGCGCGCGAGGGACAGCTCGCCCGGAGGCGCCAGCACCAGCCGGGCCCCATGCAGCAGCGCTCCCCAGACTTCGAGGGTGGAAGCATCGAACGCCGCCGGCGCGAGCTGAAGGACGACCTCCTCCGGGCCGAAGCGCATGAAGCCGGTGTCCACCACCAGCCGCAGCACGGCGCGATGCGGAACACAGACGCCCTTGGGCGTCCCCGTGGAGCCCGAGGTGAAGAGGACATAGGCCAGCCGGTCCCCCTCCGAGCGCTGCTCCGGCACGGCGGTCTGCGGACGTGACGCCACCCGGTCCGCGTCCGCGTCCAGCAGCACCAGCGGCGTCATCAGCGAGGGCAGCTCATCCGCGAGCGCCTCCAGCGTAATGACCAGTGCCGCCCCGGACTGCTCCAGCAGGAGGGACTTGCGCTCGGGCGGGGCATGCAGGTCGATGGGGACATAGGCCGCTCCGGCCTTGAGCACGGCCAGCAGCGAAACGATGAGCTCCGGCGAGCGGGGCAACAGCACCGCGACGCGGCTGCCCTCCGCGATGCCCGAAGCGCGCAGGTGGTGCGCGAGCTGGTTCGCCCGGGCCTCCAGCCGCGCATAGGTCAGGTTGCCGGCCTCGGACACGAGCGCCACCGCGTCCGGCGTCCGCGCGACCTGCTCCGCGAAGCGAGCCGGGATGGATCGCGTGGAGAAGTCCCGGACGCCAGAAGCTCCGCTCCAGTCCTCCAGCACCTGGCGCCGTGCCTCCGTGGGCATGAGCGGCAGGAGCTCCACCGGAACCTCCAGCCGAGCGGGAAGCGCCTCCAGCAACGTGGCGTAGCCCCGCATCAGCCCCTGGAGGAAGGCCGCGTCGAAGAGGTCGGAGTTGTAGTGGAGGCTCCCGGTGAAGCCCTCCGGAGACTCTTCCAGGATGAGGCTGAAGTCGTACTTCGACGGCGTGAAGGACGGAGGCAGCTCGCGCAGCATGAGGTCCGGCAGTCGCCACTCCGCGGTGGGCGCGTTCTGGAGGGTGAGGGTGACCTGGAAGAGGGGCGAGTGGCTCGGGTCGCGCGCGGGCTGGAGCTCCTCCACCAGCTTCTCGAAGGGAACGTCCTGGTGTTCGAAGGCGCCGAGCGTGGTGGCGCGCACCTGCGCCAGCAGTGTCTGGAACGAAGCGCGAGGGTCGATGCGCGCACGCAGCACCAACGTGTTGACGAAGAAGCCGATCAACCCCTCCGTCTCCGAACGGGTGCGGCCCGCGATGGGAGCGCCCACGCTGACGTCGTCCTGCCCGGCATACCGCGACATCAGGAGCTGGTACGCGGCCAGCAGCACCATGAACGGCGTGGCGCCGGACTGCCTCGCCACCGCATGCACGCCCTCCATGAGCTTCCGGGGCAGTCGCACCGGAAGCAGGTTCCCCGCGAACGTCTGCACGGCAGGACGAGGCCGGTCCGTGGGAAGCATCAAGAGCGGAGGCGTTCCCGCGAGCTGCTCACGCCACCACGCAAGCTGCGCCTTGAGCACCTCCCCCTGGAGCCACTGCCGCTGCCACGCGGCGAAGTCCGCGTACTGGATGGGAAGTGGCGGGAGCGAAGCCTGCGCGCCGGAAGCAAAGGCCCGGTACAGGGCCACCAGCTCGCGCACGAGCACCCCCGTGGACCAGCCGTCCGAAGCGATGTGGTGCGTGAGCACGAGCAGCACGTGCCGCGTCTCCTCCATCCGCACGAGCACCGCGCGGAAGAGGGGGCCCCGAGCTAGATCGAACGGCTGCTGTGCCTGTTCGGAGATGAAGTCCCTCAGCCGGGCCTCGCGCGCATCGCCGGACCGTTGCACGTGTGTGCCCGCCGCCACGGCACCGATGTCATCTGGCTGTCCCGCGTCACGCGCGTGTTGATCGTGGGCGCTCCACTCCACGGATCGGATGCCACTCCGCCGCGCAGCGGCTTCGCGCGTGCTCGGCGGCAGCGCGTCCACGTCCACGAGTTCAAACGGGCACGCCGCCTGGGCCGCGATGCGCTGGACGGGTCCATGTGCCCCGGTGGCGAACGTGGTGCGCAGCACCTCATGACGCAGGACCAGCGCATCCAGGGCCTGCCGCAGCGCGGGAACGTGGAGCACGCCTTCCAACAGCACGTTCCCAGGCAGGTTGTACGCAACGGAGCCGGGCTGGAGCTGATCCAGGAACCACAGGCGCTGCTGCGCGAAGGACAGCGCCAGCTCTCCATCCCTGGACACAGGCCGCAGGGGCGGCGCCTGAAGACCCGTAATCCGACCCTGCGCCTCATCCAGCACCGAAGCCAGGGCCGCGAGCGTGGGCGTCTTGAACACCGAACGCAGGGGCAGCTCGACCTGCAACGCCGCCCGGATGCGCGAAAGGAGCTGCGTGGCGAGCAGCGAATGGCCGCCCAGCGCGAAGAAGTCGTCATGCACGCCCACGCGCTCCACGCGCAGCAACTCCGCCCACAGCGAAGCCAGCCGCGCCTCCGTGGGCGTGCGCGGCGCCACATACTCGGGAGCCACGGCCGTGACGACGTCCGGCGCGGGCAGTGCCTTTCGGTCGACCTTGCCACTCGCCGTCAGGGGCAGGGCGTCCAGCGGGACGAAAGCACCGGGCACCATGTACTCGGGGAGCTTCTCCGCGAGGAACGACCGAAGGGCCTCCGCGCCCGGCACGTCCGCCCCGCCGACGAGGTACGCCACCAGCCGCGTGTCGCTCGCCGTGACGCCCGCGAGCGCCACGACGACGGCCTGCCTCACGGCGGGGTGCTGCTCCAGCGCGGCTTCAATCTCCCCCAGTTCGATGCGCAGCCCGCGCACCTTCACCTGGAAGTCGGTGCGGCCCAGGTACTCGATGGCGCCGTCGGGCAGCCACCGGGCGAGGTCCCCGGTGCGGTACAGCCGGGCCCCGGGCGTGTCGCTGAACGCGTCCGGGATGAAGCGCTCCGCGGTCAGGTCAGGCCGGTCCAGGTAGCCACGCCCCACCTGCACGCCGCCGATGAACAGCTCCCCGGGCACGCCCTGGGGCACCGGCCGCAGCGACGCATCCAGCAGCCGGATCCACGTATTCGCCACCGGATACCCGATGGGCACGGAACGCCCGAGCGCCCCACGGACGCACTCGTACGCGGTGACGTCCACGGCGGCCTCGGTGGGGCCATAGAGGTTGTGCAGCCGGACGCCGGGCAGCCGCGTCAGGCACCGTTCGGCCAGCTCCAGCGCCAGCGCCTCACCGCTGCAAACCACCCGGTGCAGCGCCGAGCACCGCTCAAGGCCGGACGCGTCCAGGAACGCCTGGAGCATGGACGGCACGAAGTGCGTGACGGTGACGCGCTCCCGGGCGATGAGGTCCGCCAGATAGTCCGGCTCCTGGTGTCCTCCGGGCCGCGCCACCACCAGCCGAGCGCCCGTCATCAGTGGCAGGAAGAACTCCCACACGGACACGTCGAAGCTGAACGGCGTCTTCTGCAACACCGCATCGTCCGGCGACAGCGGCAGCGCCCCCTGCATCCACAGGAGCCGGTTGACGATGCCGGCGTGCGCGTTCATCGCGCCCTTCGGCCGCCCCGTGCTCCCGGAGGTGAAGATGACGTACGCCAGGGCGTCCGCGGAGCCCACCGGAGGAAGCACCGAGGACGGCTGCCGCGCCACCTCCGCCCACTGGGAGTCCAGCCAGAGCGCCGGCACGGCCTCACCGGCCGGCAGCCGCGCCGCCAGCCGCTCCTGGAGGAGCACCATGGCGGGCCGGGCATCCTCGAACATCCACGCGAGCCGCCGCGCGGGCAGGGACGGATCCAGGGGAACGTACGCTCCTCCCGCCTTCAACGTCGCGAGCAGCGCCACCACGAGCTCCAGCGACCGCTCCAGCATCAATCCAACGCGAACGTCCGGCCCCACCCCCATCGACCGCAGGTGCCACGCGAGCTGGTTGGCCCGCGCATCCAGCTGCGCATACGTGAGCGCCGTCTCCCCAAACGTGACGGCCACCGCGTCCGGCGTGCGAGCCACCTGCGCTTCCACGAGCTGATGCAGCAGCACCCCACGCGGGTGCGCCTCGCGAGGCCCGTTCCACGCCTGGAGCACGCGCTGCCGCTCCGCCGCATCCAGCAGGGCCAGCTCCGACAGGCGCGCCTCCGGCCGTGAGACGGCGTCCTCCAGCAGGACCCGCAGGTGGCCCATCAGCCGCACCATCGTGGCCTCCTCGAAGAGGGCGGTGCGGTACTCGGCGGTGAGGCGCAGGCCGTCAGCCTGTTCGAAGGCGAAGAGGGTCAGATCGAACTGCGCGAAGCCGCTGTCCACGAGTTGCGCGTCCAGCGACAACCCCGGCAGCCGCACGGCCGGAAGGGGCGTGTTCTGCAGGACGAACATCACCTGGAAGAACGGCGGCACGTCCAGGTGGCGCGGAGGCTGGAGGACCTCCACCAGCTTCTCGAAGGGCACGTCCTGATGGGCGAAGGCCTCCACCGACGTCGCCTGCACGCGGCTGATGAGCGCGCGGAACGACGGGTCCCCCGCGAGCGATGTGCGCAGCGCGAGCGTGTTGACGAACAACCCGACCAGCGGCTCCAGCTCCGCGCGCGAACGTCCCGCGACAGGCGTGCCGACCGTGAGGTCATCCTGGCCGGAGTAGCGCAGGAGCAGCAGCTTGAAGCCCGCGAGCAACACGGTGAACAGGGTGGTGCCCTCCTGTCCCGCCAGGGCCGTGAGCCGCTGGATCAGCGCGCCCGGCAGCATCGAGGACACGGTCGCGCCGCGGCTGTCCGCCTGTCCGGTCCGGGGCCGGTCCGTGGGCAACGACAGCACGGCCCGCGCATCCAGCCGCGCACGCCACACGTCGAGCGCCGCCTCCAGGGCCTCGCCCTTCAACGCCTCGCGCTGCCACACGGAGAAGTCCCCGTACTGCAACGCCAGCGAGGGCAGCTCGGGTGTTCCCCCTGAAGCCAGGGCTTCGTAGACGACGCCCAGCTCGTGCACCAGCAGGCCCATGGACCAGCCATCGGACACGGTGTGATGCATCGCGAGCAGCAGCAGGTGTTCGGCCGGAGAGACGGCGAACAGCACGGCGCGCAGCAGGGGCCCCTGCTCCAGGTCGAACGGCGCGCGGGCCTCCTCGTGCAGCCGGCGCCAGGCCTCCTCGGCGTCAGCTACCGGCACGACGGGAAGGGGCACGTCCAGTTCGGGCGCGATGCGCTGCCACGGCCGGCCGTCCTGCTCCACGAAGGTGGTGCGCAGCACCGCGTGGCGGCGCACCACTTCGTTCAGGCTGCCCGCCAGTGAGGGCACGTCGAGCCGTCCCGCCAGGCGCACTGAAAAGAGCAGGTTCAACCCGGCCTGCCCTGGCGCCAGCCGCTCCTGGAACCACATGCGCTCCTGACCGAACGACGCCGGGACACGCGACGTGGGGCGGCGCTTCTCGCGCAGCAGTTCCGCCAGCCGCGCGCGCTTCTGCTCAGGGGTGGACGCCATGGGCCTGCGACTCCTTGGAGGGGGACTCGCGAACGCACGGGAAGGCGGTGTGACGGCTTCCCCGGCTCGCGAGCGCGCGGGATAGTAGACAGGCCCTCCGACACGGCCGCAGCGATTTGCGCACGGGGGCCTGGCTGTCAGCCCGCTCGGGCGCGCGGAGGCACGAAGAGGGGAACAGCGCGGGAATTCCGCTCCACGCCCGGTGTCTGGTCACATGTCTCAGCGGTGTTTCACCGTGGAGTTGGAACGCCCGCGCCTGATGTTTCCACTAGACTTCGGGAATGCCCGAGTCCTCCCTGATCCGCGAAGCCGTGAGCACCGACGCCGCGCGGCTCACGCAGGTCCTGCGCGACGCCTTCGAGGAATATCGGGGCCACCTGGATCCGCCCTCCAGCGCGCACGGCAAGACGGAGGCCGTGGTGAGGCGCGAGCTTTCGGACGGCGGCGCCTTCGTCGCGGAGGCGGACGGCGTCCTCTTCGGCTGCGTGTTCTTCCATCCGAAGGCGGACCACCTGTACCTGGACCGGCTCGCGGTGCTGCCGTCGTATCGGGGGCAGGGTGTGTCGCTGCGCCTCATGCAGGCGGTGGAGTCCCGAGCGCGCGAACTGGGCCACACGCGCGTGCGACTGTCGGTCCGGCTCGCGCTCACGTCGCACCATGCGTGGTATGCGCGCCAGGGCTACGGCTTCCATTCCCACGGCACGCACGCGGGCTACACGTCGCCCACGTTCCTGGTGCTGGAGAAGGTGCTCTGACTCAGCCCCGAGGGGGCACGGTGATGCGGCGGCCCTCCCGGTCGCTCTGGAGCGCGGCCTGGATGACGCGCACCGTCTCGCTCGCGCTCAGGGCCGTCACGGGCACCGGCGCGCCGTGGAGGATGGCGGCGCCGAGTTGCTGGTAGAACTGGCCGTAGTCACCGGGCACGGTGGCGACGGTTTCTCCCGAGGCCAGCAACCGGCCATGGCGCTCCACGGGTTCGCGGCCGAAGTCCGGATGGCCGGGACGCAGGCCGGCTTCGAGCTGGCCCTCTTGCGGATCCAGCGCGGACTTCACGTACGCATCCCGGTCCCCCTGCAACACGAAGCGGGGCCACGGGTCGTGCACCACGGAGCCGGAGTGCAGCACCACGCGCAGCGTGCCGAAGCGCAGCACCAGGTGGAACCAGTCCGTGCCCTGCGCCCCCGGACGCTGCCGGCCCAGGTCCGCGGCCACGGACTCCGGCAGGCCGAAGAGCTGTACGGCCTGATCAACGAGGTGCGAGCCCAGGTCCCACAGCGTGCCACCCCCGGCCACGTCCTGTTCCTTCCAGCGCGCCTTGACCTGGGGCCGGAAGCGGTCGAAGTGGCTTTCCACGCTGTAGAGCGTCCCCAGCCGTCCCTGCTTCAGCAACTGGCGTACGGTGAGGAAGTCGCCGTCCCAGCGCCGGTTATGGAACACGGTGAGGCACAGCCCCCGCTCCTTCGCGAGCGCGTCCAACCGAAGCGCTTCGTCCGCGTCCAGCGCGAAGGGCTTCTCCACCACCACGTGCTTGCCCGCGCGCAGCGCCCGTTCCGCGAGCGACGCATGCAGGTCATTGGGCGTGCACACCACGAGCACATCCAGGTCCGGATCCGCCAGCAGTGACTCCACGGTGCCGGTGCGCACGCCCGGCCAGTCGCGAGCCACGGCCTCCGCGCGGCTCGAAGCCACGGCGGCCAGGGTGAACGCGGGCTCCGCGGCGATGAGGGGCCCATGGAAGCGCGAGCCGGACAGGCCATAGCCAAGCAGGCCCACCCGCAACGGGGAGCCAGGGACGCGAGCGGAGGTCATGGGCCGGGAGGGTAGCGGGAAGTGGCCCCGGTGCGGACAGCCATGAGGCCCTGTCCCTGCCGCCTTCCCGACACCGCCGCGACCGACAGGCCGACAGCAGTCGGTCACGCATGCTGCGACCCGAAGCGCTCCTCGAAGCCGCGCCCCTCGTGGAGCGCAGTGGTGGGCCGGCACGGTGGGCTTGAGCGGAAGCCAAGGCGGGGCCATGGGCAGAGGCGCCCCGCCGGGAGCGATGTCCGCCAACTGGTCCGACAGTCGGACCAGTTCGCGCCACTTCGGCCCCGAGGCCGGCCCTGTCCCAGCAGGGGATGCGGGTGGATTGCCCACGCGTCCATGTCAGACCCCTCTGGTTGGATGGGCGAAGCATTGGCGAGAAGGGCGGCGGCGATGGTGCGGGTAGGGCTCGTGGCGTACGTGGAAGAGCAGCTTGAGCGGGACATTTCGCTGGGGCGGCTGCCGAGGAACGGGCGGTTGGCCTCGGAGCGGATGCTGGCTCGCTGGTATGGGGTGAGCCGGGGCACGGTTCGCGAGGCCCTGCGGCGGCTGGCGGCACGAGGCCTGGTGGTGCAGCACCCCGGTCGTCAGGCGCAAGCGGTGGCGCTGGACGAATCGCTGACGCTGGAGAACCTGGGTCTGGCGCTGCATGGCGAGCCCTCCGAGGAGGGTCGTCGGCTCCTGGACGGCTTCTTCAGCCTCAAGCGGCAGGTGCTGGTGGAGCTCCTGGTCGACTGCTGCGCGAATGCCTCCATCATGGACCTGGGGCCGTTGGAAGACACCTGCTTCCAGCTCTGGGACGAGGCGCGCTGGCATCCTGGGGAGCGTTGCGCGCAATTGGAATTCCAATTGCTGCGGCTGGCGGCCCAGGTAGCTGCACGTCCCGGGCACCTGCTCCTCATCCAGTCGCTGCAACGGGCCTTCAGGAGCATTGCGGCCCGGTTGCTGCCCTTCATGGGCGGTGAGCCGCTGCGCGAATGGGCCATCTGCGCGAAGAACGCCCTGCAAGACCGCGACATGCAGGCGCTTCAGCACCAACTGCCGGCGTTGCTGAAGGCGTGCGACGAGCGCGTGCTGAACGACTTCGCCCCTGTGCCCCAGAAGAATGAGTCTCCCGAGGACGACCGCACCCAGGAGGACGTGCTCGGCGTCGCCGCGTCAGCTGCCGCGCAGGTCGATGCGAACGATGAACGTCTCAGCGTTGAGGCGCGGGGCCTTCGCTGTCTCGCGCAGGCAAATGATGACGCTGAGGCACACGGGGGGACACCTTGTCCCCGTGAGCAGGCCCACCTCATGGAGCCCGACAGCGGGGCGCTGCTGTTTCCAACCGTCTCCGAACCCGTCCCCTGCAGTTCCGATGAGGCGAGCACCGGAGGGGACGTGATGAGTGCGGCCCTGGGAAACCTGTCCGAACCACCACCCACCAGCTCCCTCGTGATGCAGTATGAGGATGGCGGGCTGCCTCGTGGCTCACAGAGCCCTCATCCCCGACCGGGACACGACCCGCTCAGTTCGGCCACCATCGTTGGAGAACTCCTCGACATGACGCTTCGGCGGATGGACCACGTCGGCATTGTTGTCGACGACCTCGCGGCTGCTATCGCGTTCTTCGTCGAACTGGGGCTGGAACTGGAGGGCGAGGCGCCAGTCGAGGGACGTTGGGTTGACCGCGTCGTCGGGCTCGACGGCGTCCGAGCCGACATCGCGATGATGCGGACTCCGGATGGCCACGGCCGACTTGAGCTGACGAAGTTCCACGGGCCGACGGCGGCCAGCGCTGAGCCGAACAACGCACCGGCGAACACGTTGGGCCTCCGTCGCATCATGTTCGCCGTTGAAGACCTCGAGGACGTCGTTGCCCGCCTGCGCGCCCATGGCGCGGAGCCCATTGGCGAGCTGGCGCAATACGAGGACAGCTATCGGCTCTGTTACGTCCGCGGCCCAGCGGGCATCATCGTCGCGCTGGCTGAGCAGCTCCGCTAAAGCGTTCCTCGCACGCGACCTTGCCCACTGGGGTCAGGCGCTCCTGGAGTCCGCCATGGACACCGTGCCCCTCATCGATGTCCGAGCCCTCGTCGACGCTTCGTCGAGCCCCCAGGCCCGCAGGGAGGTCGCCGCCCGCATGGGCGCGGCATGTCGCCACACCGGCTTCTTCTACGTCGTGGGCCATGGCGTGGGCGTGGAGCTCCAGTCGCGGCTGGAGGCGCTCGCTCGGGACTTCTTCTTGCGGTCGGAGGAGGAGAAGCAGCGGGTACGCATGGCGCTCGGGGGGCGGGCGTGGCGGGGCTACTTCCCGGTGGGCGGGGAGCTCACGTCGGGCCGGCCGGATCGCAAGGAGGGGCTGTACTTCGGCACGGAGTTGCAGCCAGACGACCCGCGCGTGCGCGCCGGCACGCCGCTGCACGGGCCGAACCTGTTCCCCCGGGAGCCGGAGGGGCTGAGGGGCGCGGTGCTGGAGTACATGTCGGCGCTGACGTCGCTGGGGCACGCGTTGATGTCCGGCATCGCGCTCAGCCTGGACCTGGAGGCGGACTTCTTCGCCACGCGGTACATGGCGGATCCGACGGTGCTGTTCCGCATCTTCAACTACCCGCCGGGCCCGGAGGCGGACGCGGACGGGCTGCCGGTGTGGGGCGTGGGCGAGCACACCGACTACGGCGTGCTCACCATCCTCAAGCAGGACGACGCGGGCGGGCTCCAGGTGAAGACGCGCCAGGACGGGGACACGCGCTGGGTGGACGCGCCACCGGTGGAGAACGCGTTCGTGTGCAACATCGGCGACATGCTCGACCGGATGACGCGCGGCGCGTACCGCTCCACGCCGCACCGGGTGCTCAACCGCGCGGGCCGCGACCGGCTGTCCCTGCCGTTCTTCTTCGATCCGGACTGGACGGCGGAGGTGCGCGCCATTGACTCACCCGCGTTGAAGGACGCGGGCGCGGACGACCACGCGGAGCGCTGGGACCGGCAGAGCGTGCACGCCTTC
The DNA here is from genome assembly GCF_036245865.1 of Corallococcus caeni. Classification (NCBI taxonomy): domain Bacteria; kingdom Pseudomonadati; phylum Myxococcota; class Myxococcia; order Myxococcales; family Myxococcaceae; genus Corallococcus; species Corallococcus caeni. The sequence continues at coordinate 449,962 of NZ_BTTW01000007.1, forward strand.
CGGGGCACGTATGGGGACTACCTGCTCGGCAAGGTGGGGAAGGTGTTCCCCGACCTGCGCGCGGAAGTGCTGTAGCGCCCGCTCAGGAGTGCCGCGGCCGCCGGTCCTCGACGGCGCCCTGCAGGGAGCGCGGCGCGGTCTCCGTGGCGGCCAGGTGCGACGGCCCCGGGGCCTGCATGGCCAGCACCAGGCACTCCCGCAGGCGCTGGCGCGCGCGGAACAGCAGGATGCGGACGTTCTCCGGCGACACCTCAAGCAGCGTGGAGACCTCCTCGCCCGGACACTCGTCCAGCAGCCGGAGGCGGATGACCGCCTGCTGCATCTGCGAGAGCTGCTCGACACAGCGCACCAGGCTCACCCGCGCCTCCGCCTCCGCCACCAGCGTGTCCGCGGAAGGCAGGTCGGCGGCCACTTCGGGCAGGTCGAACTCGGTCGGCAGTGCCCGGCGCGCCAGCTTGCGCCGCTGGTTCAGCGCGGCGTGGGTCACCAGCGTCGACAGCAGGCGCTCCACCTCGCTGGAGCGGACGGACAGCGTCGTGGCCTCCGGCATCCGCAGGAACGTGACGAAGGCATCCTGGACGCAGTCGAGCGCGTCCTCGGGCGGCAATCCCCGGCGCCTCGCGATCGTCACCAGGCGTGCGCGGTGCTGGTGGACGAGCAGGGTGATCCAGGAGAGGAACGCGGCGCGCTCGGTGTTGGAGTCCGGGGGGATGTCATCAGCCATGGCTGCGCCATCCTAACCCCCTTCGGCGAAGGCCGCCGAAGAGGGAAGGTGGATGACGCAGGATGACACGCGTCGTCGGCTAATCCGGGCGATGTGCCCCACGCGCGAGCGCGGTCATCAGCTCCTTCTCGTTGAAGCCCAGCGGCGGGAGGGCGGACTGCCTCCCGTAGACGACCTCCCGGGAGGGGGCCAGCAGCACGGTGCCGCTCGGCTGAAGCTTGCCCCAGAACCGAGGCTCCAGGCCCGCTTCCGCGTGCGACCCCGTGGCGCTGGTGAGCACCGGCACCGGCAGCCCCAGCCACGTCTCCAGCTCCCGCGCCTCTTCAGGCCCATCCGGGACGACCGAGATGACCTTCGCCCGGTTCGCCTCGATGTCGCCCTGGCGCTTCGCCAGCGTCTTCAAGTGGTTGCGGCACACCGGACAAGCGGCGTTGCGCAGGAAGAACACCACCGCCGCCTCGCCGCCCATGGCCTCGCCCAGCCGCGTGGGCCTGCCCGTGCCGTCCCGCAGCTCCAGGTCTGGAAAGCGGGCCCCGGGCTCGAAGGTCGCGGTCACGCGTGGATTCCGTCGATGACCGCTGAAGGCACCAGGTCCACGGGCGGGATGTCGATCTCCGTCTGGGCCAGGTGGTTGAGGTAGTTGCCGAAGGTGGTGGCGACGACCTGCGCCAGGATCTCCACCACGTCGCCGTCGTTCCAGCCCGCGGCGCGCACCGCCGCCAGCTCCGCGTCCGTCACCGCCCCGCGGCGCGCGGCGATCTGCCGGGAGAACTGGAGCGCCGCTTCCACCTTGGCATCCGGCGCCTTGCCCGAACGCGCCTGGTCCAGCTCCTGGTCGGACAGGCCCGTCTTGCGGCCCAGCTGCGTGTGGTGCGACACGCAGTAGCGGCAGCCCTGCGCGTTGCCCACGGCCAGGGCGATCTGCTCCCGGATGCGCGGCGTCAGCTGCCCCTGGCCCAGCGTCCCGTGCAGCGCGAAGAAGGCGCTCATCGCCGCGGGCGAATTGGCCAGCACCCGGACCGGCGGAGGCAGGTTGGCGCCCAGCTTCTCCTTGATGGGTTTGAGCGTGGCGTGCGAAGCGTCGACAAGGTTCAGACGGGACATTGAGAACTCCTGAGGCCGCATGATTGCGGCTTGCCAGTCATTAAGGTCGCGACCCCTGGCCGGCGTTACGCCGGACCCGCAGAATCTTCCTGGTGATTCTCAAGTGCCCGTATTTGCTGTGGATTTAAATGGCATTAATCATACATAAATGCCGGTAAATGCCGCCCGGTGTTCGCAAGGGGAAATTTGAGAGGGATGAAACTATTTGTTGAAACGCATTTTTCGAGGTGGCATTGTCAATTGAATTGAACATTCCAGTTGGGGAGGGTGAATCTTGGGGCGATTGAGGATTCATACGATTGAGAGCGCTCCGGAGCAGTCCCGTCCGGTGCTGGCCGCGGTGGAGAAGGCCGCGGGTTTCCGTTCGAACCTGCTGGGGCTCATCGCGGAGTCGCCCAGCGCGACGCAGGGCTTCGCGCAGATGGGTCCGCTGCTGGCCCAGTCCTCGCTGGGCGCCGTGGAGCGCGAGGTGGTCATCATGACCATCGGCTGGGAGAACGACTGTTCGTACTGCATGGCCTTCCACAGCTACCTCTGTCGCAAGCTCCAGGTCCCGGATGCGCTCGTGGCCGCGCTCCGGGCGGGGACGACGCTGCCGGATCCTCGGCTGGAGGTGCTCGCGGAGTTCACCCGGACGGTGGTCCGTGAGAAGGGGTACGTGGGAGACGACCTCTGGAGCCGGTTCACGGCCCAGGGCTTCACGAGCGCCAACGCGCTCGACGTCCTCCTGGCCCTCTCCCAGCAGGTGCTGGTGAACTACGCAAACCACCTGGGCGGCGTGGAACTGGAGCCGGCGCTGAAGGAATTCGCGTGGACCCGCCCGTCCGGGGCGGCGGCGCGCCAGGCGTAGTTCGCGGGGGCCCTGGGGCTGGCCCCAGGGCTTCCTCCCAGACATCTGATGCTTCGCGCCCAGGCCCTTGCGTGCTGGCGCGCGAGTCCGCGTTCGCGGTGACGGTCTTGTCGTGTCTTGAGTGGCTTCAAGCGCGGGCGGGGTCTGCCTTGCGCTGATGTGGAAACCAGGCCCTTGGGGAAGGGCTGTCAGGGGGAATTGCCTTGGGTGCGCCGACGAACTCTGCTCCTGTGACGGAAGCGTCCGTGCTGTCCGCGATCAGGCTCCACCTGCTGGAGGCGTTGGCGCGCCGCAACGGCCTGTCGCCGGAGCAGATCGACGCGCGCCGGCCCTTCAGCCACTACGGGCTCGACTCGCTGGGCGCGGTGGCGCTCGGACGGGCGCTGTCGGAGCTGGCGGGACGGGAGCTCTCCCCCACGGTCTTCTGGCGTCACTCCAGCGTGGACGCGCTCCTGCGGCACCTGGCCACGGGGGACGTGGACGCCCCGGCCGCCGTGGAGCCCGCCGGCCCTTCCGTGGCCCGCGACGAGCCCATCGCGGTGGTGGGCATGGCCTGCCGCCTTCCCGGCGCGCCGGACCTCAGCGCGTTCTGGGAGCTGCTTCGCACCGGGCGCGACGCGGTGTCGGAGGTCCCCGCCGGGCGCTGGACGGATGGGCGCCTGCAGCAGGCGGATGGCGGTGGGCAGGGCGTGCCGGTGCCGCGCCGCGCCGGGTTCCTGCCGGACATCGCGGGGTTTGATCCGCTGTTCTTCGGCATCTCCCCGCGCGAGGCGGCGGAGATGGATCCGCAGCAGCGCCTGTTCCTGGAGCTGGCGTGGGAGGCGCTCGAGGACGCGGGCATCGTCCCGCGGGAGCTGCACGCGACGGCGACGGGCGTGTTCGTGGGCGCCATCTGGCGGGACTACGCGGAGCTGGGCGGAGCGGAGCCGGGGCGCATCACGCCGCACACGGCCACGGGGCAGGCGCTCAACATGATCGCCAACCGGCTGTCGTACGTGCTGGGCCTCCAGGGGCCCAGCCTCGTCATCGACACGGCGTGCTCGTCGTCGCTGGTGGCGGTCCACCTGGCCTGCCAGAGCCTGTGGGCGGGGGAGAGCACCACCGCCATCGTCGGCGGCGTCAGCGTGATGGCCTCGCCGCACACGATGGTGGCGCTGTCCCGCTTCGGTGGCCTGTCGCCGGACGGCGCGTGCAAGGCGTTCGACGCGAGCGCGGACGGCTTCGGACGCGGGGAGGGCGGGGGCGTGGTGGTCCTCAAGCCGCTCTCCGCCGCGCTCGCCGCGGGCGACACCGTCCGCTGCGTCATCCGCGCCACGGGCAGCAACAACGACGGGCCGAGCAACGGCCTCACGGCGCCCAACCCGGAGGCCCAGGAGAAGCTGCTGCGGCAGGTCCACGCGCGCTCGGGCGTGGCGCCGGGCGCGGTGGGCTACGTGGAGACGCACGGTACGGGGACGGCGCTGGGAGACCCCATCGAAGCGGGGGCGCTCGGGGCCGTGTTCGCGAAGGCGCGCGGGGAGGGCCCGCCGCTGGTCATCGGCTCGGTGAAGACCAACATCGGCCACCTGGAGGGGGCCGCGGGCATCGCGGGCTTCCTCAAGGCCTGCCTGTGCGTCGAGCAGCGCACGGTGGTGCCCAGCCTCCACTTCACGCGGCCCAACCCGCTCATCCCCTTCGAGGCGCTGCGCCTGGAGGTCTCGCGGGAGACGCGCGCGTGGCCGGTGCCGGACGGGCCGGCGGTGGCGGGCGTCAGCGCGTTCGGCTGGGGCGGCACCAACGCCCACGTCGTGCTCCAGGAGGCCCCTGCGTCGCGGCTCGCCTGGGTGGGGCTGGCGGCGTCCGGAGCCGAGGGCCTGAAGGCCGAGGCCCGCCGTGCGCTCGACGCCCTGCGGACCGGGATGCCGCTCGACGCGCTCCACGCGGCGCTGGCGCCGGAGGCCTCCGGCCCGGAGCGGCTCACCGCGTGCGTGCGCACCCGGGGTGAGCTGGAGTCGCGCCTTCGCGGGTTCCTGGACGGCGCGGCGGGGACGGTGACGCTGGGGACGGCGTCCGGCCGGGCTCCGAAGGTGGCCTTCGTCTGCGCTCCGCAGGGCGGCCAGTGGGTGGGCATGGGCCGGCGCATGCTGCTCACGGAGGACGCCTTCCGCGCGGCCTTCGAGCGCGTGGACGCGGCGCTGGCGGTCCACTCGGGACAGTCGCTCCGGGAGGAGCTGTTCAAGCCGGAGGGCACCGCCCGCTACGACGACGTGGACGTGGTGCAGCCGCTGCTCTTCGCGTTCCAGGTGGCCCTGGCGGAGCAGTGGCGCGCCTGGGGCATCACCCCGGACGTCGTCGTGGGGCACAGCCTGGGGGAGATCGCCGCCGCGCACATCGCGGGCATCCTCGACCTGGAGGATGCGGCGCTCGTCATCCACCACTACAGCCGCCTGCAGAAGCTGCTGGCGGACAGGGGCGGCATGGCCGTGGTCAACCTGCCGCCCGAGGCGCTGACGGGGTTGCTGGAGGCCACGGGCGGGGCGGTGGTGCTGGCCGGCCACAACGGCCCCCGGTCCACCGTGCTGTCGGGCGACCCGGCCGCGCTCGACGCGCTGCTCGCGGAGCTCAAGCGCCGCAAGGAGCTGTGCGCGCGGATCCGCGTGAACGTCGCCGCGCACAGCCCGCAGATCGACGAGATCCTCCCGGAGCTGGAGACGGTGCTCGCCGGGCTGCGTCCGAAGCCCGCGCGCCTGCCCATGATCTCCACCGCCCTGCGGCGGCGGATGGAGGGGCCGGAGGTGGACGGGCGCTACTTCGGCCAGAACCTGCGCACGCCGGTGTGGCTCGCCCCGGTGCTCGCGTCGCTGGTGGCCGACGGCGTGGACGCGCTGGTGGAGCTCAGCCCGCACCCCGTGCTGGTGGGCGCCCTGCAGCAGGCCGCCGAGGGCCGGCAGCCGCCCCCTGTCGTCCTGCCGTCCACCACGCGGGACGAGGACGAGCGGCTGGCCCTCTACGAGGCGCGCGCCACGCTGTTCCGCCTGGGATGCGCGGGGGCGGCCCCCCTCGCCGCCCGCGACGCGCTGGTGCCGCTGTCCGCCCACACCCCGCAGGCGCTCCGGGAGCTGGCGGCGCGCGTGGCCGGGACGCTTCGCCAGGCGCCCTGGACGCGGGTGGAGGACGTCGCCGCCACGGCCGCGCTGCGCCGCACGCACCATGCGGAGCGGCTGGCGGTGGTCGCGCGCGGCGGGGAGGACCTGGCCCAGGCGCTGGACGCGTACGCCCGGGGCGAGCCCCATGAGCGGCTGGTGACCCCGGCGCTCGCGAAGGCGCCCTCGGTGGTGTTCGTCTTCCCGGGGCAGGGCTCGCAGTGGCACGGCATGGCCCGGCAGCTCCTGCGCGAGGAGCCGGCCTTCCGCGCGGAGCTCGGGCGGTGCGACGCCGCCATCCACGCGCTCACCGGCTGGTCCGTGCTGGAGGAGCTGGAGGCGTCCGAGTCCGCGTCCCGGATGGCCCGGGTGGACGTGGTGCAGCCGGTGCTCTTCGCCGTGGAGGCGGCGCTGGCCGCGCTCTGGCGCTCCTGGGGCGTGCAGCCGAAGGCGGTCATCGGCCACAGCATGGGCGAGGTCGCCGCGGCGTATGTCGCGGGCGCGCTGGGCCTGGCGGACGCCGCGCGGATCATCTGCCGCCGCAGCCAGCTGCTGCGCCGGGTGAGCGGGCAGGGCGCCATGCTCGCCGCGGAGCTCACGCTGGACGAGGCCCGGGAGGTCCTGCGCGGCCACGAGGCGCACGTCGCCGTGGCCGTGAGCAACAGCTCCCGCTCCACCGTGCTGTCGGGCCAGCCTCAGGCGCTGGAGGTCATCTCCCAGGCGCTCCAGGCCCGCGGCGTCTTCTGGCGCTGGGTCAAGGTGGACGTCGCCTCCCACAGCCCGCAGATGGACGCGCTGAAGAGCGAGCTGCTGGAGGTGCTGGCGGAGGTCCAGCCCTCGCCGTCGGCGGTGCCCATCCACTCCACGGTGCTGGACGCGGTGACGGACGGCCGCGACTTCGACGCGAGCTACTGGGTGCGCAACCTGCGCGACCCCGTCCTCTTCGCCTCGGCGGTCCGGCGCGCGCGCGAGGCGGGACATGACGTCTTCATCGAGATGAGCCCGCATCCCATCCTGCTGCCCGCCGTGGAGCAGGAGCTGGCGGACGTGGGCCAGCCGGGCGAGGTGCTGCCGTCGCTGCGGCGCAACGAGTCCGAGCGCGAGACGCTGCTGCGCTCCGTGGCGGCGCTCTACACGCGGGGGCTGGAGCCTGGCTGGAGCGCCCTCACCCGCGCGGGGCGCCCCGGGGTGCCCCTGCCCACCTACCCGTGGCAGCGCGAGCGCTTCTGGCTGGAGCCGGCGTCCGCGGTCCGTGCGCCCGTCGCCGCCAGCCGTCCGAGCGGCGAGGGGCTCCTGGGCAGCCACTTCCCGTCCGCCATGGAGCCGCGGCTGCACCACTGGCAGGCCGAGTGGGGCGCGGACGTGTCCGGCTTCCTCGCCGACCACCGCGTGGCCGGCGACGCCGTGGTCCCCGGCGCCGTCTTCCTGTCCATGGCCCTGCGCGCCGCGAAGGAGGCGCTGGGGACAGCGCCCGTGGCGCTGAGGGACATCGCCTTCCCGCAGCCGCTGGTGCTGGGCTCCGGGCCCGCGCCGCGCGTGCAGACCGTGCTCTCCGTGCGCGACGCGCAGCGCGAGCTCCAGGTGTTCTCCCAGGGCGAGGGCCGCACCTGGGTGCCCCACGCGCGGGCCCTGGTGGACGCGGGGCCAGCGGCGGCGGTGGGCCGGGAGCGGGCGCAGGAGGCGCTGGCGCTTCGGGACTCGCTGCGCGGCTCCGCGGCGATGCTGCTGGACTCCGTGCGGTACTACGAGCTGCTGGCGGGCTGCGGGCTGGAGTACCGCGCCGCCTTCCGTGGCGTGGACTGCGTCTGGTCCCGCGAGGCGCAGGCGCTGGGGCGCGTCCTTGCGCCCGCGGCGTCCGTGGACCCGGAGCTGGCCCAGGTGGCCTGCATCGACTCCGCGCTCCAGCTCTCCATCGCCACGCTGCCGCCCAGCCTCGTGTTCCGGGGACGGCAGCTCATCAGCGTGGGGGTGGACGGGTTCGTGCTCCACCGCCTCCCGGAGGGGGCCTTCCACGTCCACGCGCGGCGCCGACCCGTCGGCGAGGGCCCGGTGTTCCTGGTGGACGTGGTGGCGTTCACCGACGCGGGCGAGCCCCTGTTCCACGTCGACGGGTTGAAGGTCCGCGTGCTCGACGTGGCGCGCCCCGCCGTCCCCCGGAGCGACGAGGCCCGCCCGGCCACGCTCGCGGCCCGGACGTTGTTCGACGAGCTGGGCGCGCTGGAGCCCTCGCGGCGGCGGTCCCGCGCCGAGGACGAGCTGCGGCAGGTGGTGGCCACGGTGCTCAAGCTGGCCCCGGCGCGGGTCCCCATGGACCAGCCGCTGCGCACGCTGGGCATGGACTCCGTCATGTCGCTGGAGCTGCGCAACCGCATCGAGGCGCGAACCGGCATCCGGCTGTCCGCCACCGCGCTCTGGAACCATCCCACGGTGGAGGCGCTGACGGGGTTCGTCCTGAGCCAGGCCCCGTCCGCGCCCGCGCCCGCGTCTCGGCCCGCACCGGCGCGCGCCGTCCCGCCCGCGCCCGTCGCGCCCGTCGCGCCCGCCGTGCCCGCCGACGTGTCACTGCCTTCCGACCTGGAGCTCGAGCGGCTCTTGGAGGCCGAGCTCGCCCAGGTCCATCAGCTCATCAAGGAGTCCTGACCATGACGGCCCCACTGCCCACCGCGAATGACCCCACGCTGCTCAAGCGCAGCCTCGACGCGCTGAAGGACCTCCGGGCCCGGTACGAGGCCCTGGAGTCCCGGGGCCGGGAGCCCATCGCCATCATCGGCCTGGGGTGCCGCATCCCGGGGGGCGGGGAGACCCCGGAGTCCCTCTGGAAGATGCTGCGCGGCAAGGTGGACGCCGTCAGCGAGGTGCCCGCGGACCGCTGGGACCTGTCGCGCTACTACGACCCGGACGTGGCCGCGCCGGGGCGGATGCACATGCGCTACGGCGCGTTCCTGGACGCGCCCGACCGCTTCGACCCGTACTTCTTCGGCATCTCGCCCCGTGAAGCGGAGCAGATGGATCCGCAGCAGCGCCTCTTCCTGGAGGTGGCGTGGCACGCGCTGGAGGACGCGGGGCTGAGCGCGAAGGCGCTCGCGGGCACCGACACCGGCGTCTTCGTGGGCGCCAACGGGAACGACTACCTCCAGCTCCAGCTCTCCGAGCCGCAGGTGCTGGGCACGTATTCGCTGGTGGGCGGCACGAACTGCATCATCCCCAACCGGCTCTCGTACCTGCTGGACCTGCGCGGGCCGAGCATGGCCTTCGACACGGCCTGCTCGTCGTCGCTGGTGGCGGTCCACCAGGCCTGCCAGAGCCTGCGCCACGGAGAGAGCTCCACCGCCATCGCGGGCGGGCTCAACCTGCTGCTGTCGCCCGTGGTGTCGGTGGCGCACTCCAAGGGCCTGCCGCTGGCGCCGGATGGGCGCTGCAAGACGTTCGACGCGCGCGCGGATGGCTACGTGCGCGGCGAGGGCTGCGGCGTCGTGGTGCTCAAGCGCCTGTCGGACGCGCTCGCGGCCGGGGACCCGGTGTGGGCCGTCATCCACGGCTCGGCCGTCAACCAGGACGGGCTCAGCAACGGCCTCACCGCGCCCAACGGCGGGGCCCAGCGCGCCGTCATCCGCAAGGCGCTGGAGCGCGCGCGGCTCACCGGCGCGGAGGTGGGGCTCGTCGAGGCGCACGGGACGGGCACCTCCCTGGGCGACCCCATCGAGGTGGAGGCCCTCCGCGAAATCTACGGCGACGCGGAGGGCGAGCGGCGGCCCTGCGCGCTCGGCTCCATCAAGACGAACATCGGGCACCTGGAGGCGGGCGCCGGCATCGTCGGCATCCTCAAGGTCGCGCTGTCGCTCAAGCACGGCGTCATCCCGGCGAACCTGCACTTCCAGGCGCTCAACCCGCACATCTCGCTGGACGGCTCGCGGCTCTACGTGCCCACGGAGTCCACGCCGTGGACGGACCCCGCGGAGCGCCGGTACGGCGCGGTCAGCTCGTTCGGCGCGGGCGGCACCAACGCGCACGTCGTGCTGGGCACCCTGGAGTCCGCGCGGCCCGGGGTGGCCTCGCTCCCGGCCGTCGCCTACGCGGAGCGCGCGCACCTGCTGGTCCTGTCCGCCCGCGGCCGCACGGCGCTGTCGAACGTGGCCCGGCGGCTGGTGGACCACCTGACGAGCGGCCCCGGCCAGCAGGAGTCGCTGGAGGACGTCTGCGCCACGGCCGCGCTGCGCAGGACGCACCACGACCACCGGGTGGGGCTCGTCGTCCGCTCCCGCGAGGAGGCCGTCCAGCAGCTGCGCGCGCTCCAGCAGGGCGTCCTGCCCCCGGGGGCTGCTTCGGGCACCGCCGGAAGGCCGGGGCGTCCGGTGTTCCTCTTCCCCTCGGAGCCCCGGCTGTCCGGGGCAGGGCTCGCGGCGCTGGGCCGCGACTGTCCGGTGTTCGCCCAGGCCCTGGAGCGTTGTCGCGGCGCGCTCCAGCCGGGGCAGGACGTGGGCGGGGTGGGGGAGCACTTCGCCGTGCAGGTGGCGCTCGCCGAGCTGTGGCGCTCGTGGGGCGTGGAGCCGGGCGCGGTGCTCGGGCAGGGGGTGGGGGAGATCGCCGCGGCCCACGTCGCGGGCGCGCTGTCGCTGGAGGACGCCGCGCGCGTCGCCCGCGAGTGCGCGCGCCTGCTGGCGAAGGGAGACGCGGCCGCCGGAGCGCTGGGCGCGGCGCTGGCGGGGCTGACGCCTCGGCCCACGGTGGTGCCGCTCTACTCGGCGGATGGGACGGTGCTGGACGGCGAGTCCCTGGGCGCCGGGGCCTGGGCGAAGTGCCTGCGCCGGCCCGGGCCGGTGGCGCCGGCCATCGAGGAAGCGCTGCACGCGGGCCACCTGCTCTTCGTGGAGCTGGGCGCGGAGCCGGTGCTCGCCGTGCCGGTGGCGGAAGCCGCCGCGCGCCTGGAGCTGCCGGACGTGCTGGCGGTGTCCAGCCTCCGGGGGAACCAGGACGCGCTGGGCGTCCTGCTGATGTCCGCGGCGGCGCTCCACGCGGCGGGGCTGGGCCTGCGGCTGGAGCGGCTGCTGGCGCCCCACCACCACTTCCTCCGCCTGCCGACCTATCCCTTCGAGCGCGAGTCCTTCTGGTTCAAGGAGCGGCCCGTCACGGTGCTCGCGTCGGTGCGCTCCACCAGCATGGAGCTGCCCCGCACGGAGGTGCGTGACACGCCCCCCGAGCCCGGCCGTCGCCCCGCGGAGGCCCGAGCCCCGGCTTCGGCGCAGCTGACCGGCTGGGGGGCACTGCCGGAGCGCGAGCGGACCACGAAGCTGCGGAGCCTGGTGCACGCGGAGGTGGCGCGCATCCTGAAGTTCGACGCCGCGCGGCTGGACCCCAAGGGCGGCTTCTTCCAGATGGGCATGGACTCCGTGATGGCCGGACAGCTGCGCAACCGGCTGGAGCAGCAGCTGGGGCGCAAGTTCGCCGTCACCGTCATCTTCGAGAACCCCACCGTGGAGCGGCTGTCCCGGCAGCTGGGCACGTTCCTCACGCCGCCCCCGGCGCCTCCCACCCCGCCGCGTGAGCCGCAGCCCCTGGCGTCCCAGGGCCTGGCCCCGGTGACGGGAGGCGGCACCGACAGCATCGCCGACCTCCTGGCCCGGGAACTCGAAGAGACCTCCTCCATCTCCAGCAAGGACCTGTCATGAGCACCCCGCCGGTTTCCACCGAAGCGTCCAACCGCGACGAACTGCTCCAGCGCGCCCTGGAGCGCATCCGTGAGTTCCGCGGGAAGCTCGACGCCGTCGAGTCCCAGCGCTCCGAGCCCATCGCCGTGGTGGGCATGTCCTGCCGCCTGCCGGGCGGCAACGACGACCCCGCCTCGCTGTGGCGCTTCCTGCGCTCCGGGGGCGACGGCATCCGCGCGTTCCCCGCCGAGCGCGGCGCCGCGGCGACCCCGGAGGGACAGCCCTTCAAGGGCGGGTTCCTGGAGCAGGTGGACCGGTTCGACGCGGGCGTGTTCGGCATCTCCCCGCGCGAGGCCGCGACGTTGGATCCCCAGCAGCGCCTGTTCCTGGAGGTGAGCTGGGAGGCCCTGGAGAACGCCGCGCAGCCCTTCGACAAGCTCGAGGGGAGCATGGCCGGCGTGTTCGTGGGCATCACCAACTACGACTACTGCCAGAAGCTGATGCAGGAGACGCCCATTGATCAGCTGGACGCCTACTGCCTCACCAGCAACGCGTCCACGTTCGCGGCCGGGCGCCTGTCGTACTGGCTGGGCCTGCGCGGTCCCAGCCTGTCCGTGGACACGGCCTGTTCCTCTTCCGCCGTCGCCCTGCACCAGGCATGTCAAAGCCTGCGCGCGGGGGAGTGTTCGCTAGCACTGGCGGGCGGCGTGAACGTGCTGCTGTCGCCGGAGTGGTTCGTGGTGCTGTCGCGCGCGGGCATGCTGTCGCCGGACGGCTACTGCAAGACGTTCGACCGGAACGCCAACGGCTACACCCGGGGCGAGGGCTGCGTCGTCTTCGTGCTCAAGCGCCTGTCGGACGCGGTGGCGGCGAAGGACCACATCCACGCGCTCATTCGGGGCTCGTGCGTCAACCAGGACGGTCGCAGCGGCGGCCTCACGGTGCCCAACCCCGCCGCCCAGCAGGACGTCATCCGCGGCGCGCTCAAGGCCGCGCGCGTGGGGGCGGACCGCGTCAGCTACGTGGAGACGCACGGCACGGGGACGCCGCTCGGCGACCCGATAGAGGTCCGCGCGCTGGGTGCGGCGCTGGGCGAGGGACGGGCGGAAGGGGACCGCATCCACATCGGGTCCATCAAGGCCAACATCGGGCACCTGGAGCCGGCGGCGGGGGCCGCGGGCCTCATGAAGGTCATCCTCGCGCTCCAGAACGAGGAGCTGCCGCCCCAGGTGCAGTTCCGGGAGCTGAACCCCGAGATCGACCTGGACACGCTGCCGGTGGCCATCTCCACCCGGCCGGAGGCCTGGCCGCGCGCGGAGCGTCCGCGCATCGCGGGCGTGAGCTCGTTCGGCGCGAGCGGCACCAACGCCCACCTGGTGGTGGAGGAGGCCCCGGCCGTGGTCCGCCCGGCGCGGGCCTTCGAGCCCGGCACGCAGCTCTTCACGCTGTCCGCGCGAAGCCCCGCGGTGCTGGCGCGGCTGGCGGGACGGCACGCGTCGCACCTGGCGACGCATCGCGACCTGCTGCTGGAGGACGTGTGCTTCAGCGTGAACACCGGCCGGGCCCGGTTCGCGGAGCGCGTGGCGCTGCCCGCGGACGACCTGGAGTCGCTCCAGCACGCGCTGTCCGCCATCGCGGCGGGTGAGCTGCCCGCGGGGGCGTCCCTGGGACGCGCGCAGGTGGGGCAGGCGCCGAAGGTGGCCTTCCTCTTCACCGGCCAGGGCAGCCAGTTCCCGGGCATGGCGGTGGAGCTGCACGCCTCGCAGCCGGTGTTCCGGCAGGCGCTGGACCGCTGCGCGGAGGCGCTGAAGGCCCACTGGGACGTGCCGCTGCTCACGCTCTTGCGCGGGGAGGGCTTCACGGCGGGCCTGCTGGATCAGACCCGCTACACCCAGGCCGCGCTCTTCTCCGTGGAGTACGCGCTCGCCATGCTCTGGAAGAGCTGGGGCGTCGTCCCTGCCGCGGTGCTGGGCCACAGCGTGGGTGAGTACGTCGCGGCCTGCGTCGCGGGCGTCTTCGAGCCCGAGGCGGCCGTGTCGCTGCTCGCCGTGCGCGGCGCGCTCATGCAGGCGCTCCCGGCGGCGGGCGCGATGGCATCCGTCTTCGCCAGCGAGGCCCAGGTGCGCTCGGCGCTGGAGGGCAAGGCCGCCTGCGTGTCCGTGGCCGCGGTGAACGCGCCGGACAACATCGTCATCTCCGGCCAGGCGGACGCCGTGGAGCAGGTGCTCCAGGCGCTGACGGCGCAGGGCCACAAGCACAAGCGCATCAACGTCTCGCAGGCGTTCCACTCGCCGCTGCTGGACCCGATGCTGGACGCGCTGGAGCAGGCCGCGTCAGGGCTCACGTTCCAGGAGCCGTCCATCCCGCTCATCTCCAACCTGACCGGCCGGCCCGTGGACGCCAGCACGCTGGGGCCGCGCTACCTCCGCGACCACGCCCGCGAGGCCGTGCGCTTCCAGGCCAGCATGGAGTGGCTGTTCGAGAACGGCTTCGACACCTTCGTGGAGGTCGGCCCCGCGCCGCACCTCATCGGCATGGTGAAGCGCTACGCGCCCGCGGGGGACCGCGCCTTCCTGCCCTCCATGCGCAAGGGGCTGGCTCCCCAGCGCTCCATGCTGGAGAGCGCGGGCGCCCTGTACACGCGCGGCGCCGACCTGGACTGGGACCACCTGCACGCGGGCCTGGCGCCGCGCCGGGTCCCGCTGCCGACGTACACCTTCGACCGGAAGCGCTACTGGTACGCCGCCCCCGCGCCCGGTGCCGCGGCCCGGTCCCCGGCCTCCGCGCAGGAGGTCGAGGCGGGTTCCACGACGCTGCTGGGCCACCGGCTGCCGTCGCCGCTGCCCTCGGCCCAGTTCCGCGTGCGGTACGACGCGGCCCAGCACCCGTGTCTGGCGGACTGCCGGATGGGCGGGATGCGGGTGGTGAACGTGGGCGTCTTCCTGGAGGCCGCGCTCCAGTCCTGGCACGCGCTGACGCCGGGAGCAGGCGCCTGCCGCGTGGAGGGCCTGTCGGTGCGGCGCGGGCTCCTCATGGACGACGAGGAGACGCGCGTCGCGCAGCTGGTGGTGGAGCCCGTGGACGGGAAGGGCGAGCGGAGCTTCGCGCTCCACAGCCTGCCGCCGGGCGCTTCGGAGGACTCCAGCGCGTGGTCGGTGCACGTGGAGGGACGGCTCGCGGAGGCCCGCGAGGAGAAGGACCTGGAGTCCGCGGACGCCATCCTCGCGCGCTGCGGGCAGACGCTGGACGGCGCGGAGTTCTACGCGCGCATGGAGAAGCGCCAGCTGGTGCTCGGGCACTCGGCGCGCTGGATTGAGCAGGTCCGCTTCCGCGAGGGCGAGGCGCTCGCGACGATGCGGGCGCCTGACGCGAAGGAGGCGGAGGGCTACCGCGTCCACCCGGGCCTGGTGGACGCGCTCTTCCAGGCGGTCTTCGCGTGCCTGCCGGGCGACGTGCCCGAGGACGCCATCTACATGATCGTCGAGGTCGCGCGCTTCGTCGTCGGTCCCGCCACGCCGGCGACCGCGACCCGGGCGCACGTGCGGCTGCGGCCCTGGAAGGACGGGGACACGACGATCGTCGCGGACGTGGACGTGGCGGACGCGCAGGGCCGCGTCTTCCTGCGCGCCGAAGGGGCGCTGCTCAAGCGCACGACGGTCCAGGCGCTCCAGAAGGTGACGCGCGCGGAAGTCACGCCGTCGGCGAGCGCCGCCCGCCCCGCTTCGTCGGGCCTGCGGGACGTGCTCGCGCGCCTGCAGGTGGCGGAGCGCACGCCCCGGCTCGTGGAGTGGCTGCGCGCCCAGGTCGCCGTCATCCTCCGCGCCTCCGCTTCGGACGTGGACGTGGACGCGCCGCTCGCGCACGCGGGCTTCGACTCGCTGATGGCGCTGGAGCTCAAGAGCGCCGTCGCCAACGAGCTGAACGTGGCGCTGTCGCTCGGCGGACTGCTGGCCGGCGCGAGCCTCAAGGCGCTGTGCACGGAGATCCTCGGGCAGCTCTCGCTGGAGGCCCCTCCCGCGAACGGCGCCGCGGAGCCCGCGCGGACCGCGAGCGCGGAAGCAGCCCCGGTGGAGGTGTTGGTGCACGACGGGGAAGGGCGCCACCAGCCCTTCGGCATGACGGACCTCCAGCAGGCGTACCTGCTGGGCCGCACGCGCTCCTTCGAGCTGGGCGGCGTGTCCACCTACTTCTTCCTGGAGGTGGACCTGCTGGGCGTGGACCTGGAGCGGCTGGGCTCCAGCCTGGACGTCATCATCCAGCGCCACGACATGCTGCGCGCGGTGGTGACGCCGGACGGCCAGCAGCGCGTGCTGCCCACGGTGCCCTCGTTCGTCATCCGCACGGTGGACCTGCGGGGGCAGGACGCTGGCCAGGTGGAGCGCGCGCTCGCGGCCCTGCGCACGGAGATGGCCACCCAGGTCTTCCAGACGGACCGCTTCCCGCTGTTCGACGTCCGGGCCACGCGCCTGGATGGCGAGCGCACGCGGCTGCACCTGGGCTTTGACGCCCTGGTGGTGGACGCGTGGAGCACGTCGCTGCTCTTCAAGGAATGGTCCGCCGTGTACCGCGAGGGCGCCGGGGCGCTGCGGCCCATCGACATCACCTTCCGGGACTACGTGCTGGGCGTGCAGGCGCTGGAGGCAGGCCCCGCGTACGCCGCCGCGGAGAAGTACTGGCGCGAGCGCGTCCCCAAGCTGCCGCCCGCGCCGGAGCTCCCCATGGCCCGCCACCCGGGCACGCTGGAGCTGCCGCGCTTCACGCACCGCTCGTTCCGGCTGCCCAAGGCGCAGTGGGCGCGCTTCAAGGAGCTGGCGCGCGAGGCGGGCGTCACGCCCTCCATGGTGATGTGCGCGGCCTACGCGGAGGTGCTGGCCACCTGGGGCCGCAGCCGCGCCTTCACGCTCAACGTGCTGTTCTTCAACCGCGTGCCGCTGCACCCGCACGTGGACCGGGTGCTCGGCAACTTCAGCGCCACCACGCTGCTGGAGGTGCAGGTGGAGCGCGGGGAGTCGCTCTCTTCGCGGGCCCAGCGGCTTCAGCAGCAGCTGTGGAACGACCTGGACCACGCGTCGTTCAGCGGCGTGCGCGTGCTGCGGGAGCTCAACCGGCGCGACGGCGACATGCGGCGCGCCCGCATGCCCGTGGTCTACGCGAGCACCATCAACTTCCACTCGCGCGAAGGTGACGCCGCTCCAGCGGGCCTCGCGCAGCACCTGCTCACCATGGGCACGGGCGGCGAGGAGATCCACAGCAGCATCCGCACGCCCCAGGTGTTCCTGGATCACCAGGTGGTGGAGGACGGCGGCGGGCTGGTCCTCAACTGGGACGTGGTGGAGGAGCTGTTCCCGGCGGGGATGATCGACGCGATGTTCGAGGCCTACTCGGGCCTGGTGACGCGGCTGGCGGCGGAGCCCGCCGCCTGGACGGAGCGCACGCGGCTGCTGCTGCCCGCGGAGCAGCTGGACGCCCGTCGACAGGCCAACGCGACGGCCGCGCCCGTGGCGCGGGGCCTGATGCACGAGCCGTTCGTGAGGGCCGCGGCGCTCCAGCCAGACCGGCCCGCGGTCATCACCTCGCGCCGCACGCTCACCTACGGGGAGCTGGACGCTGCCTCCAACCGCGTCGCGCACTGGCTGCGCGAGCAGGGGGCGAAGCCCAACGCGCTCGTGGCCCTGGTGATGGAGAAGGGCTGGGAGCAGGTCGTCGCCGCGCTCGGCGTGCTCAAGTCCGGCGCCGCGTACGTGCCCATCGACGCGCACCTGCCTCCGGCGCGCCTGCGCTACCTCCTGGAGAACACGGGGACGAAGCAGGTGCTCACCCAGTCCTGGCTCAAGCTGGACCTGTCGGGCGTGGACCCCGGCGCGGTGCTGGCCATCGACGGGCCGGAGGCGCAGCGTCCCCCGGCGGACGCGCTGCCTGCGGCGCAGCGTCCGGAGGACCTGGCGTACGTCATCTACACGTCCGGCTCCACGGGGCACCCCAAGGGCGTGATGATTGAACACCGGGCGGCGCTCAACACGCTGCTGGACGTCAACACGCGCTACGGCGTGGACGCGGACAGCCGGGGCTTCGCGCTGTCGGCGATGAACTTCGACCTGTCGGTGTGGGACGTCTTCGGCCTGCTGGCCGCGGGCGGCGCGCTGGTCATCCCGGAGCCCGGGGAGCTGCGCGAGCCCGGCCGCTGGCTCCAGCTGGTGCGCGAGCACCGCGTGACGGTGTGGAACAGCGTCCCCGCGCTGATGGAGATGATGACCGACCACCTGGCGGGCCTGGGCGAGACGTGGCCCCAGCTGCGGACGGTGATGATGAGCGGCGACTGGATCCCGGTGTCGCTGCCGGAGCGCATCCGCGCCGTGGCCCCGAACGCCGCCGTCTACAGCATGGGCGGCGCCACCGAGGCGGCCATCTGGTCCATCGTGTACCCCATTGGCGACGTGGACCCGGCCTGGCCCAGCATCCCCTACGGCAAGGCGCTGCTGAACCAGCAGATGCTGGTGCTCGACGACGCGCTGATGCCGTGCCCCACCTGGGTGCCGGGGCAGATCTTCATCGGCGGCGTGGGCGTCGCGCGCGGCTACTGGAAGGACGAGGAGAAGACCCGCGCCAGCTTCATCCGCCACCCGCTGACGGGCGAGCGGCTGTACCGCACGGGCGACCTGGGCCGCTTCCTGCCGTCCGGCGACATCGAGTTCCTGGGCCGCGAGGACTTCCAGGTCAAGGTCCAGGGCTTCCGCATCGAGCTGGGCGAGATTGAAAACGCGCTGCTCCAGCACCCGGGCGTGCGCGCCGCCGTCGCGTCCGCGGTGGGTGAGAAGCGGGGCAACAAGCGGCTCGTGGCCTACGTGGTGCTGGACGCGGAGGCGCCCCCGGCGCTGGACGCCCTGCGCGAGGCGCTGCGCACGAAGCTGCCGGAGTACATGGTGCCGCAGACCTTCGTGACGCTGGACTCGCTGCCGCTCAGCGCGAACGGGAAGGTGGACCGCGGCGCGCTGCCGGCCCTGGAGGGCACGCAGCCGCAGAAGCAGACCGGCGTCCGGGTGCCGCCGCGCACCGAACTGGAGAAGACGCTGGCCGGCCTCTGGGAAGGGCTCCTGCCGGGCCCCGTGGGCGTCCACGACAACTTCTTCGAGGTGGGCGGCAACTCGCTGCTCGCGGTGCGGCTGATGGCGCGGCTGCGCCAGGAGCTGGGCCGGGAGCTGCCGCTGGCGACCCTCTTCGAGATGCCCACCATCGCGCTGCTCGCCGCGTCCCTGGAGGGGCCGGAGACGCCGCGGCGCGAGGGGCGGGGCGCGCTGGTGCCCATCCAGCCCTCGGGCACGCGGCCGCCGCTCTTCCTGGTGCACCCGGTGGGAGGCAGCGTCCTCTGCTACGCGGAGCTGGCGCGCAAGCTGGGGGCGGATCAGCCCGTCTTCGGGCTCCAGGTGCCGCCCGGCGCGCCGCCCCGGTCCATCGAGGCCATGGCCGCGGCGTACCTGGAGGCGCTGCGCGACGTGCAGCCGCGCGGCCCGTACCACCTGGGCGGCTGGTCCATGGGCGGCGTCGTCGCCTACGAGATGGCACGCCAGCTCCAGGCGGCGGGAGACACCGTCTCCACGCTCGCGCTCATCGACGTGCTCGTCCCGCCGGCGGGGCAGGGCGGGGACGCCATGGACGAGGCGGCGCTGATGGCGCGCTTCGCCGAGGACCTGGGCGCGCTGTCGGCCCGCCGCGTCTCGGTGGACGCCGGCGCGCTGCGGGCCCTGCCCGCGGACGCCGTGCTGGAGCGCGTGGTGGAGGACCTGCGGGCGCAGGAGGCCATCGCTCCGGAGCTCGACCGCGCGACGCTGGGGGCGCACGCGGAGGTGTTCAAGGCGAACATGCGCGCCCTCACCGCGTACCAGGCCCGCCCCTACGCCGGCCGCGTCTGGTTCTGCCGGGGCGCACAGCCCGGAGGAGCCTCGCGGCAGAACGCGGAGGCGTGGCTGGGGCTCACCTCGGGCGGCCAGCTCGTGGAGCTGGAAGGCAACCACTACACCCTGTTCAGCCACGGGCTCGACGCGCTCGTGGGCTCGCTGTCGTCCGCCCTGCGCGCCTGAGCCGGGGCTGCTGCTTCGTTCAACGTGTTTCGTTCACAAGGAGTGCACCGTGTTTCATCGTCTGAGTCCGTGGATCCTGGGTGTGGCCCTGCTGGGCATGGCTGGCTGTTCCGATGATGGCGAGACCGTGGATGCCTGCGTCGACGGCAAGGCCAAGAAGGTCTCCGAGAAGGAGCTGTCCAAGCTGCTGAAGGACGGCGCGTACCGTGGCATGTGCGACCTGATGGAGAACCGCGTGTCGTTTGGCGACGGTTACGTGCAGTCCATCGTCCAGAAGAACCCGGACGGCTCCGTGAAGGCCATTGGCGTCACCGTGGATCAGGCCGCCATGGACACCCTGCCCATGCTGCCCAACCTGCCCACGAACGACGGGCAGACGTGCTGGGACACGAACAACGACGGGGTGACGGACCCGGAGAAGGAGTGCAACGGCGGCCACGAGCGCGTGCTCTGGTTCCCCAAGATGAAGGACGTCCCCTTCCAGTGGATCATGTTCAACTGGCAGGGCCGGGGCCACGGCCCCATCGGCGCGTTCGACAAGGGGCACTTCGACCTGCACTTCTTCATGCAGGACTTCGTGAAGCGCAACTTCATCCGCACCGGTCCGTGCGGCGTCTACACGGACTGCAACGACTACGCGAAGGCCATCAAGGATCCGCCGGCGCCCTTCTACCCGACGGGCTTCGAGAACCAGAAGGGCGTGTCCGCGCGAATGGGCAACCACCTGGCGGACATCGCCGAGTCGCCCTTCAACGGCGAGCCCTTCACGCAGGCGTTCGTCTACGGCGCGTATGACGGCCACATCACGTACTTCGAGACCGTCGTCGAGGGCGGCTTCGCCAAGAGCAAGCCCGCCGAGGACTGCCGCGTCATCAAGGCGCCCCCGGCGATGGAGGTCTCCGGCCTCTACCCGACGCGCTACTGCTTCCGCTACCGCGAGGACCGGGGCGACTACCTGATGACGCTCGAGGACTTCGAGTACCGCACCGCGCCCAACTGAGCTGAGCCCCCCACGCGAGCGGCCGTGCACCGGAGCGGATCCGGTGCGCGGCCGCTCGTTGTTTCCTCGCCGCGCCGGAGCCACACCGTGAAGAAGACATCCGTCCTCCTGTCCTGGAGGCTGCCGCTGCTCCTGTCGCTGTGGGCGGCGCCCGCCGGGGCGCACTGGGGCATGCCCGACGAGGCGAGCAGCATCAGCGTGCGCCGCGGGCACGCGTCCGACTGGATCATGGGGGACTCCTCCGGCGCGCTCATCTCCCGTGACGAGGGGACGACCTGGCGGTGGATCTGCCCGGAGGGCATGGGCATCGCCATCTGGCGTCCGGAGCGCTACTTCTGGCTGTCCGGCGGGGCCATCCTGGCCGCCACGGGGAGCGCGCTGATCCGCTCCGACGACAGCGGCTGCACCTGGACGGCGCACGGATATTTCAAGGACACGTGGGTCACGAGCCTGGCGGTGCACCCGGTGGACGAGCGCTTCCTGTACGTCAGCACGGGGCGGCCGTCCCAGAGCAACGGGCTGTTCCGCTCCGAGGACGGCGGCGAGTCCTGGGTCCAGGCGCTGGCGCCGACCCCGGGCTCCCAGTTCTCCGCCATCCGCGTCGCCGCGTCGGATCCACTGCGCATCTACGCGTCGGGCCAGGACGCGGAGGGGCAGTTCCTTACGCGCAGCGACGACGGCGGGCGCGTGTGGACGCGGCTGCCCCAGCCGCTCACCGCGTTGAAGCTCCCGTATGACCTGGTGCTGCTGCGCGTGAGCGACGCCTCCCCGGACGTGCTGTGGGCGAAGGTCTCCGCCCAGGGGCACGACTGGCTGCTCAAGAGCACGGACGGCGGCGCCACTCTGACGCCGGTGATGGACACCTACGAGCGCATCGGCAGCGTGGAGGCCTCCCCGGACGGGCGCACGGTGTGGGTCTCCACGACGACGCATCTCTTCCGGGGACAGGACGACGGGCCCTTCACGGAGCTGGCGGAGCCGAACGGGAACGCCTGCGCGCTGAAGCGGGACGGGACGCTCTATGGCTGTGGCCCGGGCTGGACGGGCGGCTGGGCGCTCGCGAAGAGCGCGGACGACGGCACGACCTGGGACCCGATGTTCAAGCTGGGCGACGTGCAGGGCGCGCACCTGTGTCCCGCATCTACGCCCGTGCAGCAGCGGTGCCCGGCCCTGTGGCCGCAGCTGGCGCAGCTCTACGGCGCGGGTCCGGATGGTGGGGTGGGGCCCACGCCGGACGCCGGCCCCTCCGAGCCGCCGGTGACGCCTCCGGCTTCGGATGGCTGCGCGGCGGCGCCGGGGCTGGTGCCGGGCGCGCTCCTGGTGCTCGCGACGGCGTGGGCGCGCCGGTCCCGGCGGGGGGCGTCGGCGCGGAGCCAGAGGTCATGACGACCGGCCTGTTTCGTACGGGGTGCGCCATCAGGGCGTGCGCCTGGCTGCTGACGATGGGCGTGCTCGGGGCCTGTGGGGAGACGGACCCGGGGCCGCTCCAGGTGCCGGAGCTGGAGTACGGCGTCGAAGCGCCGTGGCCGGTGTCCTCACCGCTGCCGCCCGTGGGGCCCGCGGGGCGGCTGATCATCACCAACAACCTGGAGGACACCCTCAGCCTGCTGGACCTGGGCGGGATGGAGTCGCCCACGTGGGGAGAGTTGGCCCGCGTCCCGGTGGGCCTCAACCCGGTGGAGCTGGAGGGGCCGCACCACACGGCCGTCTCGCCGGAGAACGACTTCTATTACGTGGGCATCTCCAACTACGTGCCGGGCTCCGGCTCCGGACCGCACGGGACGCATGGTTCGGGGAAGGCGGACGGCTACTGCCTCAAGCTGGATGCGGCCACCCACGCCGTCGTGGGGTCCGCGCGCGTGGATCCCAACCCGGGTGACGTCATCCTCAGCGCGGACGGGCGGACGCTCTTCCAGACTCACTTCGACCTCTTGAAGATCGCGGAGGTGGCCCGGCGGGGAGGCACGGAGGCGGAGATGGATTCGCGGATGGCCATCCTCGACGCGCGGACGATGACGCGCACGGCGATGGTGCCCGTCTGTCCCGCGCCCCACGCCGTGCGCCTGTCGCTGGACGGACGCCGCGCCTACGTCGCCTGCTGGTCCGACGAGGTGGCCATCGTCGACCTGGAGCAGGCGGACCGCCCGGTGCGGCGCGTGAAGGTGGCGGCCAACGCAGGAACGGCCGTGCGGCCCCTCCACCAGCCCTATGCGCTCACGGTGTCGCCCACGACGGGGGCGGTGTGGGTCAGCTCGCTCGCGAGCCGCGCGGTGCAGTACCTGGATCCGGTGACGCTCACGATGGATCCCCAGCGCACGGTGTATCTGCCGGGCGCGCCGATGTTCGGGGTCTTCACGTCCGACGGGCGCACGCTCTACATGCCGTACCAGTCGGTGGACTCCATCGCCGTCATCGATCCAGCCCATCCGGAGGCGGTGCCCGGGGAGATTCCGCTGGCGTCCAGCGGCTGCCTCAACGTGCACCAGCTGATGCTGACGCCAGACGAGCGTTACGCGCTCGCGGTCTGCGAAGGGGACCACGTGGGGCCGGGCACGCTCCACGTCGTGTCGCTGGAGGAGCGGCGGGTGGTGAAGACGGTCCAGGTGGGACTCTTCCCGGACTCGGTGGCGCTGCTGCGGAGCCGGCCATGAGGTGGGGGTGGATGCTGGGCCTGCTGCTGGCGGGCTGTGGCGGCGCGACGCCCGCGGCGGAGTACGGTGAGGCGCTGTTCCAGGATGCCCGGTTGTCGGACAGCCAGTTCAACAGCTTCTCCTGCGCGACCTGCCACGCGACGAGCGCCACGCCCGAACCGGACCGCATGCTCGCGGGCTACCCGCTGGAGAACGTGGCGTTCCGTCAGACGTGGTGGGGCGGCTACGAGACGGACCTGCTGGGCGCGGTGAACTTCTGCTACCTGAGCTTCATGCGCGGCGTGTCCCCTCTCACGCGGGAGGACCCCAAGGCGCGGGCCCTCTACGAGTACCTGGTGCGGATCAGCCCGGACACGGACGCGCCCGCGTTGCCCTTCACGGTGGTGAAGGACATCCAGGACGTGCCGCCCGGTGACCCCGGACGGGGAGGCGCCGTGTACCGCGCCGCCTGCCAGACGTGCCACGGGGCCACGCACACCGGGGAGGGACGGCTGACGTCGTTCGCGTCGGTGTTGCCGGAGGTGACGGACGACTACGACTCGCTCTTCCCCGGCACTCCCCGGCGGCTGGTGGTCATCGAGAAGCTGCGTCATGGCAGCTTCTTCGCCGTCGGCGGCACCATGCCGCTCTACAGCCGCGAGGCCCTGTCGGACGAGGACCTGTCGGCGGTGCTCGCCTTCCTGGGGTTGTGACTCAGGCCCAGAGTTCCTGCTCCAGCGAGTCGAGCAGCGCCGCCGCGACCTCGGGAGAAGGCAGTCCGGCGTCGGCGACGAGCTTCGGGTCGAGCGGCACGGCCACCTCCTCGCGCAGCACCGCGACGGCCTGCCGCCGGGCCTCTTGAAGGGAGGCGCGCTGTTCGGTGGACAGGTGGGGCATGGCCCACGCGTCGATGTCCCACGACAGGCCCGCGTGCCGCGTTTCATCCTCGGCGATGCGCACCATGGCCTCGCGGATCTCCGGGTCCTTCGCGTGCAGGGCCTGGTGGTGCGCCACCAACGCGCCGTACGTCTCTCGCACGCAGCCCTCGACGGCGTTGTCGAGGAGCACCTCGTCCAGCGGACGCAGCGGCAGGTCCGTAACGGCGGGAGGCAAGGGCGTAGCGCCGAAGCGAAGGGCGAGGCGGGCGGTGACGCCGGTGTGCCGCACCTCTTCCGCCGCGCTGGCGAGCGCCGCGTCCTGCAGCTCAGGGCTCGCTCCATGCAGGGCCAGCTCCTCGCGCAGGCGCAGGAAGGCATGGATGGACGCGGCCTCCAGCCGGGCCGAGTCCGCGAAGTAACGGCCCCGTGCGTCCTCGCAGCCGCCCGCGCGCGCATCCTGGAGCCCCACGGGCCTCCGGCCGATGCTGCAAAGGGGGGAGCCCTCCTCGAGGACGGTGCGCTGCTGCTCGGTGAGCTCACCCGTGGCCGTGATGCCCAGCAGGTGCTGCGTCAGCCTTGTGCCCTCGCCACAGGCATATCCCTGGGTGCCGATGACGCTGAACGTGCCATCTGGCAAGGCCCGTACCTTGCCGTGCCTGTCTCCGGTCCACCCGCACAGCGAATAGCCCGAGGCGAAGGCCAGGAGCGCCGCCTCCTGCGGGGTGTCGATGCGGCCGAGGAGCGCCCTGACGGCCTCGGCGTTCGCGAAGGCCGCCACCTTGTCCCCTCGGGTCATGGCCAGGAAGTCGTCGGCGCAGCCCTCGGGGAAGACGCAGGTCTGCGGAAAGCCCTGCTGGATCTCCAGCGTGTCGAGCCGTGCCTGACAGTCCTGCGGGTCGGTGGCCGTCGCGCAGGCTTCTCCCTCCGAGGTCCGGACGTGCAGCGCGGGAAGGCCGAACGGCGGAGTCCTCAGGTAGATGGCGCGGAGCTGGACCGAGTCAGGCGGCGGCTCGATGGTCAGGTCGCTGATGGCAGGAGCGCCGTTCACGCACTCGACGTCCGAGTGCTGGCTCACATCGATGGGCTCCGGCTTCGCCGGTGGGGGCTCCACGACGACGGGCTCCCTTCCACACCCCACGAGCAGCAGCGGCGTGGCCAGGGAGGTGCGCAGCGCGCGGGAGAAGAGAAATCGCAGCCGGTCCACGTTCATGAGCCCCTCGAAGTCAATCCGCGAGCCCCAAGCTCGCGGCGTTTGGACACGCGAGCCCGAAAGCTTGGGACATCAGGCCCAGAGTTCCTGCTCCAGCGAGTCCAGCAGTGCAAGGCTCACCGCCGGTGAAGGCAGGCCCGCCTCGGCGGTCAGGCGCGCGTCGAGAGGGACGGCCACCTCCGCGCGGAGTTCCGCGACGGCCTGCCGCCGGGCCTCGCGAAGCCAGGCCTGTTCCTCGGTGGACAGGTGGGGCATGGCCCACGCGTCAATGTCCCACGACAGGCCTGCGTGCCGGGTCTCATCCTCGGCGATGCGGACCATGGCCTCGCGGATCTCCGGATCCTCCGCGTGCAAGGCCTGATGGTGGGCCAGCAGCGCGCTGTAGGTCTCCCGCACGCAGCCCTCCACGGCGTTGTCGAGCAGCACCTCACGCAAGGGCCTCGGAGGCACGTCGGCCACGGAGGGCAGGGGAGGGACGGCCCCGAAGCGACGCGCCAGCCGGGTGGTGACCTCCGCGTGCCGGACCTCATCCGCCGCGCTGGCGAGCGCCGCGTCCTGCAAGGCCTGACCCGCACCGTGCAGGGCCAGCTCCTCGCGCAGGCGGAGGAAGGCATGGATGGAGGCGGCCTCCAGCCGGGCTGCACGCGCGAACCAGGCGCCGCGGGCGTCCTCGCAGGAGCCCTGGGCCAGGGGCTCCTGGAGCCCCACGGGCCTTCTGCCGGGGTAGCAGCCGCTGTCGCCATACTTGACGATGATGGGTTCGTATTTGACGACCTCTCCCGATGAGGAGACCCGCACCGGAACCCGGGCCGTCCAGGTCCCCTCACCACAGGCATGGCCATCCTGCACCAGGACGGTGAAACCCTCGTCGGGGTTGACGCCGACCGCCGGGGGGAACTCGGAGGGTGAGCAGACGTCGTGGCCCGCCGCGAATGCCAGGAGGGCGGCCTCCTGTGCCCGGTCGATGGTGCCCAGCAGCTGCCTGAGGGATTCCATCGTGTTGTAGGTCCTCACCTCGTCGCCGCGGGTGGTCACCACGTAATAGGCAGTGCAACTGCCCATGAATAAGCCAGCACAAACAGGTTGAAAGCCGTCCTCGCCTCCGTCCTGCGCCTCGAGCGTCTTGAGGCAGGCCTCCTTGTTGACGGCCGTCTCGCAAGCTTCTCCCGTGGCGAAGACGGGCAGGAAGCCCGGGAATCGCTTCCACTCGATGGTGCTCCGAAAGCTTCCGTTGAGCGGCCGGCGTTGCGCGAGGTTGGTGAAGAGCCTCCAACGGTACGAGTACCGCCTCCATTCGACGAAGTCCGGCGCGGGCACCATCCAGGCCCTGTCGATTTCGGGGACGCCGTCAACGTAGGAATATCCCTCTCTTGTAGGCGCCTCCACGCACCGGATCCGGCGGTAATTCGTCGCCAGCTTGCCAACGGGGGCGTCGGGCTTCACGACCCGTTCGCCGTGGCAACCGGCAATGACAAGCGGTGTGGCCAGCGATGCCTTCAAAGCCTTGACGAACAGGTGCCGCAATCGCTCCACGTTCAAAGGAGACCCCCTTGGTGTGAACCCTATCAGGCTGCTCCGGGGCCGTGGCCCGCGAAAGGCAGACGGGCGATGCACGCCATCCAGCGCGCACCGCCCGTGGGGCCTTCAGGGGGAATCCGTGAGGCCTTACGCCCCCGCGTACTTGCGGCGGAACTCGTGGATCTCCGCCAGCCGGAACGTGCCCGGCTCCGGAGCAATCGCCTCCGGCGCGTCGTAGGGCAGGTTCATCAGCCGCTCGTACTCCTCCACCGACACGCGCTCGCGCTTCGCCAGCACCGTGTCCAGGTCCGCGCGGGCCATGCGCTCCGCCGCCTTCTCACCCACGACGCCGGAGAAGAACTCCGCGCAGGAACCGCTGCCGTAGGACAGGAGGCCGATGCGCTGGCCCGCCAGCGCCGCGCCCTCCGCGTGCAGCTGGCCCGCGAGCGCCAGGTACAGCGACGCCGTGTAGACGTTGCCCACCCGCGCGTTCAACCCCAGCGACTTCGCCACCTGCGCGTCGTAGCTGGCCTGCGACTTCGCCGCCTCGTCGCGCGCCTCCGGCGTGGCCGGCCCGCTGCTGGAGTCCTCCAGGTCGCACAGCCGCACCTGCGCGTGCGCCTTGCGGGCCATCTTGCAGAAGGGCACGTGGTACAGGATGCGCGCGAGCTGCTCGCTGGGCAGCTTCGAATCCCACCGCACCAGCCCCTGCTCAATGGCGCGCTCGCGCCAGCCCCGGTACGCGCCCGCCATGGCGTCCAGGTAGCAGGTGATGGAGTAGTGCCCGTCCACCAGGGCCTCGCGCCGTCCCACTGGCCGCCAGAAGTCGTACACGTCCGCGGTGCTCACGCCGTTGAGCCCCACGTCCACCGCCAGCAGGTCCGGCGTCTCCGACACCAGCAGCGCCACCGCGCCGCCGCCCTGGGTGGGCTCGCCCGCCGTCTTCAGGCCGTAGCGCGCGATGTCCGTGCACACCACCAGCGCGGAGCGGCCCGCGCCGGCACCGGAGGCGATCCACTCCACCGCCGCCATCAGGCCCGCCGTGCCGCCGTAGCACGCGTGCTGCGAGTCGAACGTGCGCATGGCGCGCGGCAGCTTCAGGAGGCCGTGCACGTGCGACGCGATGGGCTTCGAGTGGTCCACGCCCGTCTCGGTGCCCACCACCAGCATGCCCAGCTTGGACGTGTCCACGCCCTGCTGCTGGATGAGCCGCGCGGCCGCCGTGGCCGCCAGCGACACGGAGTCCTCGCCCGGGTCGTTGACCGCCATCTCCTTCGCGCCCAGGCCCGCGGTGAACTTCGCCGGGTCCACGCCGCGCGCCCGCGCCAGGTCCTCGATGTCCACGTACCGCCGGGGGACCGCCACCGCCAGCGCTTCGATTCCAACCCGCTTCTTCATGGGGAGCTCCTCAAGTCAAAAGGTCGCGAATCCAATGGCCTCACGCCGCCGGCGGCACCAGCACCAGCCGGCCCGCCACTTCCCGGTTCTCCAGCCGGAAGTGCGCGCGGCCCGCTTCCGCCAGCGCCACCTCCTCCGACACGAAGGGGCGGATGAGGCCCTTGGCCGTCAACCGCAGCGACTCGTCCAGCTCCTCGCGCGTCGTCGCGTACGCGCCCAGGATCTCCAGCTCCTTCACGATGACCAGGCCCGGGTTGAGGTTCACCACCCCCGACTCCAGGTTGCCCACCACCACCACGCGTCCGCCCGGCGCCATGGCCTTGAGCGTCTGGTCGAAGGTGGCGCTGCCGACGATCTCCACCGCCACGTCCACGCCCTGGCCCTGCGTGCGCTTGCGCGCCTCCGAGCCGAAGTCCAGGCCGCGCGAGACAATCACCTCGTCCGCGCCGGCCTCCTTCAGCGCCGCCACCTTCGCCTCGCCGGACGTGATGGCGATGACGCGCGCCCCGTCCACCTTCGCCAGCTGCACCGCGGCCAGGCCCACGCCGCCGCTGGCGCCCGTAATCAGCACCGTCTCACCGGCCTTCACCTTCGCCCGCGTGCGCAGCGTGTGGACGGCCGTGCCCAGCGTGCAGCACACCGTCGCGGCCACCGCCCAGGGCAGGTCGGACGGCACGCGGCCCAGGCCTCGCACCGGGGCCACCATGAACTGCGCGTAGCCGCCCTGGAGCTCCTCGCCGAAGAAGCGGTTGTCCGTCTTGCACAGGCTGTTGCGGCCGGAGAGGCACAGCGCGCACTCGCCGCAGGACATGCGCTGCAGCGTCGCGGCGCGGTCGCCCACCTTCCAGCCCACCGTGTCCGGACCGACTTCCACCACCTCGCCCGCGGCCTCGTGCCCCAGGATGGCGGGCACGTGCGTGCGGGGCAGGTTGCCGCGGCGGTTGATGACGTCGTGGTAGCAGACGCCGCACGCGTGGACCTTCAGCAGCACCTCGCCCTTGCCCGGCCGGGGAACCGGCACGGTCTCCAGACGCAGGTTCTCTGCACTTCCGAACTGGCGAAGAACGACAGCTTCCATGCGGTGCCTCTTTTCCGTATTGCGCCAAAGGGTGGGGAAGACGTCTCAGCCGCCGACGAGCGCGTCGCGCAGGTTGCGGGGGTCCAGCGCGCGGATGGCGGACACCGTGCGCGCGTCCGGAAGCGAGGTGACGGGCAGGGTGTCCGGCACCGTGAACTCGAAGCCGGTGCGCTCGGCAATGCCGTCCACCGTCGCCCAGGGGTGACGCGACAGCAGCTTCGCTCCGCGCGGCCCGCCCAGTTCGTACGTGCCCAGGTCGGAGATGAGCCGCACCGGACGGCTGGGGTCGCGCGTCGTCGCCACCTGCACCTGCGGGACGAGGTTGCGGCGCGACTGCCGGGGCACCAGCAGCACGGGGTTCTTCACCCACTGGCGCAGCGTGGCCGCGCCCGCGACACCGGGGAACTTGGCCCGGGGCTTCTCCAGGCTGCCCGACGCCGTCATGTTCGTGCGGCCCGCCGGATCCACCTCCGCCGCGCCGAAGAAGACCGTGTCCACCCGGCCGCGCCGAGCGTGGTCGAAGAGGTCCGCGATGCTCACCTCCGCGGACCGGCCGTCCAGGTAGCGCAGGTCCTCCGAGGACGGGTACAGCTCCGGCAGCACGGGGTCCAGGGAGCCCACGCATGCCAGGTACGTCAGGCCCGGCGCGTGCGTGGCCCGGGCCACCGCGATGGCCAGGATGACCAGCGGCGACGCCACCCCCGTGGCCACCACCGAGCCGTCTTCAATCTCCCGCGCCAGCAGCGACACCACCGTCTCCGCGGGCGTCGCGTCCACCGTCGTCGTCGTCATGCCGCGCTCCGCGTCGCGCGCAGCGACATGAGGAAGCCCTTCGCGTCGCCCGCCTCCGCCGCGGCCAGGTAGGCCGCCAGCATCGCGTCGTCATGCGGGTACTGGCCCACGCAGCCCGTGGGCAGCGCGCCGCCGGGGGCGAGCACCACGCGCTCCACCTGGAAGGCGGGGATGGTGACGCGCGCCAGCCTGGGCACGCGCTCCTCCACCGTGGCGATGATGCGCTTCGCGGCGCCCGCGACGAGCAGGTCCGTGGTGGGGTCCTCGATGAAGAGGTTGCCCTTGTCGTCCGCCGCCCGCGCGTGGATGAGCGCCACGTCCGGGTAGTAGGCGGGCTCCACCGGCACGCGGCGGCCCGTGAAGGGATCCTCCACCGTGCGCGGCGCGTCCACCTCCGCCAGCTCCGACACGTCCGCGTCCGGCGCGGGGATGAACGGCAGCCCCATGGACGCCGCGCGCAGCCGCTGCACCACGCGGTAGCCGTCGTGCTCGCGCCATTCAATCCCGCCCGCCTCGATGGCCCGCTTGAGGCAGGGCAGGGGCCGCACGCGGTTGTCCAGCACCAGCGCGCCGAAGGGCAGCTCCACGCGCTTCAAGCACCCGCCCGCCACCAGGAACTCCGCCGGCAGCGGGTTGGGCAGGGAGATGAGCTGCAGGTCGCGCTTCTCCTGCGCCACCAGCTCCAGCACCAGCGCCATGGGCGCGCGGCCCAGCATGAACCCGCCGGCCGCGAGCGACGCGCCGTCCGGGATGGAGGCCACCGCCTCCGACAGGGAACTCCACCGGGCGCGGTTCACTGGGGCTCCCCTCCGGACCCGGAAGCGGAACCGGCGCGCGGCACCATGCGCAGCGCGGGCGCGTCGTCAGTCGAAGGGGCGGCGGCGGAGGCACCGAGCGTGGCGCCGGGGAAGAGCAGCTCCACCATGCCGTCGGCGATCTGCTCCTCGGAGAGGCGCCCGTCCGGCTTGAACCACTTGTAGACCCACAGGATCATGCCCAGGAACGAGAAGGCCGCGACGGTAGGGTCCACCACGCCGCGCAGGCGGCCCAGGCGGTTGGCCTCCGCGAACGCGTCCTCCAGGAAGCGCACGTAGCGCTTCTTGCGCCGGTCGATGTACTCGCGCGCCTCGCCGGTGAGCGTGGCGTGCTCGTGGAGGATGATGATGACCTCCTTGCTGCGGCCGCTCGTCACCAGGTGGATGTTGTGCCGCATGCACTGGCGCAGCCGCTCCACCGGATCCGCCACGTCCTGCACGGGGCCGAGCACCTGCTCCTCGAACACGTCCATGCCGTAGTTCATGATGGCGAAGAGCAGCTGCTCCTTGTTCTGGATGTGGTGGTAGAGCCCCGCCTTGGTCATCCGGCACGCGGCGGCGATCTCCTGCATCGACGTGCCCTCGTAGCCGCGCTCGCAGATGAGCCGCGCCGCCGTCTCCAGGATGGTCCGGTACCGCTCGCCCTCGTCCGGTTTGCGCCCCGTGGGTGTCATGCGTGCCTTCCCTCTCCGGCCTGCCTGCTCCTGCCGGACCTGAATCCACCTACCGACCGGTAGGTCACTTCGCCTACCGACCGGTAGGTAGCATTCCCCAACGCGGTCCGTCAACGGGCAAGCACCGGAGGGCAGGTGGGATAAAAGCTATTGGAAACAAGGACTTGGACCCACCCAACGGGTTAGGTTGGGGCCGTCCATGCGGTCCACGCTCCTGCCCATCCTCCTGTTGTGCGCCGCGCTGGCGAGCGTGGGGGTGGGGGTCTGGACACTCGTGAAGCGCAGCCGGACCACCCTGGTGGAGCAGTTCGCGGGGGACCGGCAGAAGCAGCTGGACGAGGCCGTGGGCGGCGTCACGGACTCGCTGGAGGAGGTGGGCAAGAACCTGCGCTTCGCCGGGGAGCTGATGTCCCAGCCGGGGAGCCTGCCGGAGCACCGGCGGGAGCTGCGCGCGCTGCTGGAGGCGGTGGGCCAGTACAAGGCCATCGCGGCGTACGACGGCGACGGCGCGGAGCGGCTCCTGCTGCTGGACCGAAAGCCGGACGCGCAGGTGTCGCGCGAGGGGCTGGTGGCGGAGATGGCGGGCACGGCGCGCCGGGCGTTGCAGCGTCCGCCGGGGGACCTCACCACGTCGCCCATCCTGGACGCGGCCAACGGCGGCTGGCTGCGCATCCTGGCCACGGCGCTGCCCGCGACGGACGGCAAGCCCGAGGGCGCGGTGGCGGTGCTGGTGGACACGGAGTCCTTCTTCGCGCCGCTGCGCATCGTCACGTCGGACCTGGAGGCGCGGCTCTTGCTCGTGGGCACGCACGGCCAGCCCACGCCCGCGAGCGACCCGGGCCTGGCGGAGTGGTTCCGCCGCGCGAGCCAGAAGGACGCCGGCGTGCCCGGCTTCGCGTTCCTCGTGTCGCGGCTGAAGGCCGGCGCGCGCGGCATGCTGCCCCTGTCCGAACAGGAGGCGGAGCGGCTGGGGCTGGGGCGCGCGGAGGTGGTGGCCGTCTACACGCCCATCCGCATGCGCGGCGGCAGCCACTGGGCGGTGGCGACGCTGGTGTCCACCGCGGCGCTGCGTTCGCACGAGCAGTCGCTGGTGGTGCGGCTCTTGGGCGCGGGCGCGCTGGTGGCGTTCTTCCTGGTGGCCTTCGCGGTGTACGTGGTGCTGGCGCGGCGCCGCGCGGTGGCGCTCCGGGAGAGCCGCCGGCACGCGGCCCAGCTCGCCGCGCTCCATGACCGGACGCGGAAGATCCTGGACCACATCCCCACGGGCGTCCTCGCGCTCACGGCGGACGGGCGCATCAACGCCGTCAACCAGGCCCTGCGCTCGCGCGTGCCTGGCAACGTGACGGGAGCGCCGCTGACGGCCGCGTTCCCCGGGGCGCCGGCGCCGGTGGTGGAGCGGCTGTCGGCGCTGGTGGCGTCCGCGCGGCAGGAGGACCGGCCGCTGAGCCTGCTGGGCGAACCGCTGGCGCTCTTTGGCGAGGAGGGCACGTACAACCTGCACGCGGTGCCGCTCACGGCGGAGGATCCGAAGGAGGAGGCGCGCGTGCTGCTGGTGGTGGAGGACCTGAGCGACGTGCGCGCGCTGGAGACGCAGCTGTTGCGCGCGGAGAAGATGGCCACGGTGGGCGTGCTGGCCGCGGGCATCGCGCATGAGATCGGCACGCCGCTGGGCGTGGTGCGCGGCCGGGCGGAGTACGTGCAGGGGAAGCTGGGGCCCTCGCACCCGCAGGGGCCGGGGCTGGGCGTCATCGTGGAGCAGATCGACCGGGTGAGCCGCACGCTGCGCCAGCTCCTGGACTTCTCCCGCCTGCAGCCCGCGATGGTGCGGCCGGTGGCGCTGGGGCCGCTCGTGAAGAGCGTGCATGAGCTGCTCCAGGTGGAGGCGGAGCGGCGGCGGGTGAGCCTGAGCGTGGACGTGCCGGAGTCGGTGCCCGCGCTGGCGGCGGACGCGGATCAGCTCCAGCAGGTGCTGATCAACCTCGCGCTCAACGCATGTGACGCGTGCAGCGAGGGCGGGAAGGTGGAGGTCTCCGCCTCCGCGCTGGCGGGGCCGGAGGAGGGGACCTGGGGCCTGGTCGCGCTCACCGTGCGCGACGACGGGTGCGGGATTCCGAAGGAGCGCCTCAACCAGGTGTTCGACCCGTTCTTCACGACGAAGAAGCGCGGCCAGGGCACCGGGTTGGGGTTGACGATGGTGGCCCACGTCGTGCGCAACCACGGCGGCCGGGTGGAACTGGAGAGCACGCCGGGACAGGGCACCCGCGTCACCGTGCTGTGGCCGGTGGCCCGCGCCGTCCCAGGGGAACGCCATGCCGAGCGACTTGCCATCTGACGCCCGCATCCTCGTGGTGGACGACCACGTGGAGATGGGGCGCATGCTCCAGGAGCCGCTGGCCGACGCGGGCTGGACGGTGGACCTGGCCACGGGCGGCCAGGAGGCGCTGGGCCTCATCCGCTCGCGCGTATACGACGCGGTGCTCACCGACCTGCGCATGGAGAAGGTGGACGGGCTGGACGTGCTGGACGCCGCGCGCGCGGTGGATCCGGAGCTGCCCGTGCTCTTGATGACGGCCTTCGGCGGCGTGGAGAGCGCGGTGGAGGCGATGCGCCGGGGCGCGTACCACTACTTCACCAAGCCCTTCCGCCTGGACGAGGTGCGGCTGTACCTGGGCCGCGCGTTGGAGGACCGCCGGCTGCGCGCGGAGCACCGGGCGCTGAAGCAGGCGTCGCAGGAGCGCTCCGGGCTGGGCGCGCTGGTGGGCAGGAGCGCGCCCATGCGCGGGCTGTACGAGCTCATCGACCGGGTGGCGCACGCGGCGGCCCCGGTGCTGCTGCGGGGTGAGAGCGGCAGCGGCAAGGAGCTGGTGGCCCGCGCGCTGCACTTCGAGGGCCCGCGCGCGCCAGGACCCTTCGTGGCCGTCAACTGCACCGCGCTGCCAGGGCCGCTGCTGGAGAGCGAGCTGTTCGGCCATGTGAAGGGCGCCTTCACCGGGGCCACGTCCGTGCGGCGCGGCCTGTTCGTGGAGGCCCACGGCGGCACGCTGTTCCTGGACGAGATTGGCGACATGCCCACGGAGCTCCAGGCGCGGCTCTTGCGCGTGCTGGAGGACGGCGAGGTGCGCGCGGTGGGCTCGGACGCCAGCCGCACGGTGGACGTGCGCGTGGTGGCGGCCACGCACCAGGACCTGGAGGCGCGCGTGCGGGAAGGGCGCTTCCGCGCGGACCTCTTCTACCGACTCAACGTCGTGACGCTGCGGGTGCCTTCGCTGAAGGAGCGCCGCGAGGACATCCCGCAGCTGGTGGAGCACTTCACCGCCCGCTCCCGGGCGCGCAACCCGCGCTCGCGCGTGACGTCGCTGTCACCGGAGGTGGTGGCCGCGCTGGGCGCCATGCCCTGGCCGGGCAACGTGCGCGAGCTGGAGAACCTGGTGGAGCGGCTGGTGGTGCTCGTCCCCCGGGAGACGGTGACGCTGGAGGACCTGCGGCCCCACGCGCCGGTGCCGGAGCCGGAGACCCCGCTCGCCCAGGCGCAGGAGGGCGTGTGGACCCTGCGCAAGCTGGAGGGGGAGTACATCCACTGGATGGTCCAGCACTGCGGCGGGAACAAGACCCGCGCCGCGGAGCTGCTGGGCATCGATGTGTCCACCATCCACCGTCGCGAGCGGGAGCGGTAGAGGGCCGGCGTGGCAATCCGCCACGGGGGGCTGGCGGATTGCCACGGTCCACTGGCGATCACTCCCAGGCCCCGGGGGGCGGTGGTCCAGGCATGTTGCTTGCTGTGACGTGGGGCCGTGACGCCCCTGCGCACAACCCGGGCCTTGCTGCTCGGTGCGGATGAGTCCCTGGCATCGTTGCTGGCGGACGTGCTGGGCGACCTGGGCATCGCCCTGTTCCTGGACGCGGGGGACGCGGCCCGGCCGGACCTGGTGCTGGCGCACGTGGAGCGCGGTGAGGCCATCCTCCCGGTGCTGACGCGCGCGCGGGCCTGCGCCGCCGCCGCGCCCGTCGTGGTCCTGCTTCCCTTCGCGGACGAGCGCCTGGTGTCACGCGCCCTGTGTCAGGGGGCCCGGGCATGTTTCGCGCTGGGCCGTCCGCTCGATGAGCTTCGCGCCCTCCTGCGCTCGCACTTTCCCTCCTTGGAGACCACCCATGGGTGAACCGATGGCCGTCGTCACGGTGCTGCGTCCCGTTGTCCCCCTGCGCGATGTGGAGCGCCGCCCGGTGGCCGTGCCGGAGCCGGTGGTGGCTCCGGTGTCGGACGCGGGGGAGCCCTCCCTCTTCCAGGCGGGCCAGGTCCGCGTCACCCGCGACCGGCTGGTCGTGGGCGGGCAGGCCTGGGCGCTGCGCGACGTGCTCCAGGTGGAGACCGCGCGCCGCACCCCGAAGGTGTGGCCCTACCTGCTCGCGGTGGGCCTGGGGGCGGTGCTGGGGCTGCCGCTGTTGTCCTGGCTGTCCGTCAGCGTCACGGCATTCCGCGGGGCCTACGAGGCGGGGCTCGTCTTCACCGCCCTGGGCTTCTTCGCGTCCATGGCCGCGCTGCTCGTGGTGGAGGACACCTACTACCTGGTGCTGGGGCTGCCGGGCGGCGCGCGCCGCGTCTTCGGCAGCCACGACGCCCAGCTCATCGCGCGGCTTGCGGGGACGGTGCGGGCCGCGTGTCCCCGGCCGTGAGCTGCTCGCGCACCTGCGAGACGAGCTCGAAGGAGCGCAGCCGCGCGGCGTGGTCGTAGATCTGCGCGGTCACCATCATCTCGTCGACCCCGGTCTGGTCGAGCAGGGACTGGAGCCCCTCGCGCACGCTGGCCGGCGAGCCCACCACGGTGCACGCCAGCATGTGCTCGATCTCCGCCAGCTCCATCTCGTTGAGCTGGCCGTCCAGGCTGTCCACCGGCGGCAGGAGCGGACCCGGCCGGCCCCGGCGCAGGTTGAGGAAGGCCTGGAGCAGTGACGTGAAGAGTCGCTGGGCCTCCTTGTCCGTGTCCGCGGCGAAGACGTTGACGCCAATCATCGCGTACGGCTTCTGGAGCACGTCCGACGGGCGGAACTGCGTGCGGTACAGGTGCAGCGCGCTCATCATCTGCGCGGGCGCGAAGTGCGACGCGAAGGCGAAGGGCAGGCCCAGGGCCGCGGCCAGCTGCGCGCTGTAGGTGCTGGAGCCCAGCAGCCACAGGGGCACGTGCAGGCCCGCGCCCGGCACCGCGCGCACGGCCTGCCCCGGCGTGGGGTCCTTGAAGTAGTTCTGCAGCTCCACCACGTCCTGCGGGAAGCTGTCCGCGCCCAGCCCCCTGCGCAGCGCGGCGGAGGTGCGTTGATCCGTCCCCGGCGCGCGCCCCAGGCCCAGGTCGATGCGGCCAGGGTAGAGCGTCTCCAGCGTGCCGAACTGCTCCGCGATGACGAGCGGGGCGTGGTTGGGCAGCATGACGCCGCCCGCGCCCACGCGGATCCGCTTCGTGCCCCCCGCCACGTACCCGATGACCACCGATGTGGCCGCGCTGGCGATGCCCGTCATGTTGTGGTGCTCGGCCAGCCAGAAGCGCTGGTAGCCCCAGTCCTCCGCGTGGCGGGCCAGGTCCAGGCTGTTGCGCAGGGCGAGGCCGGGATCGCCCCCGGAGATGACGGGGGACAGGTCGAGGACGGAGAAGGGGATCATCGTGGGGGACCCTCGCGCCAGGGGGCGGAAAGCCCTTCGATAGCCAGGGCCTCCAGGGTTTTCACGGCATTGACGCACCGCCCGGGCGCTCGGGCCCTCCCTTCTGCCAGGCAGGGGCACTCCCACCCATCAGCCCGGCTTGCTGCCAGGGCGCGCCCGGGGGCCGAGGCCGCTCAACTGGTCCGACAGTAGGACCAGTTCGCCCGAGCCCGAGGCCGCTCAACTGGTCCGACAGTAGGACCAGTGCGCCCGGGGCCGGCCGAGGCCGCTCAACTGGTCCGACAGTAGGACCAGTTCGCCCGAGGCCGTGCCCGGGAGTGGGTCAGTCGTGAGAGGGGGCGGCTTTGCGCTCTGGCTTCACCCGGGTCAGGGCGGCCTGCGCGCGGGCTAGGGTGTCATGCGGATCCTCCTCGCCCTGCACCGTCACGGCGATGGACACGCAGCCGGGCTGGCCGGGCCGGTCGTGGAGCTGCTGGCGCACGGCCTCCGCGACCACGGCGTCCGCCCCGGGCAGCGCGAGCAGGAAGGTGTCCCCCGTCCATCGCACCGCGAAGCCCGGGGGAGGGCAGAGCGCCTCCGCGCGCCGGGCCAGCTCCCGCAGCGCGCCGTCGCCCGCGTCGAAGCCGCGCGCGCGGTTGAGGGCGCCCAGCTCCACCAGGTCCACCAGCACCAGGCTGACGGGTAGCCCTTCACGGCGGCAGCGGCCAATCTCCTTGGCCAGCCGCTCCTCGCCCGCCCGCCGTGTGTCCAGCCCCGTGAGCGCGTCCTGGCGCAGCAGCCGCTCGCGCGTGCCCATCAGGTCGGAGCCGATGCCCAGGTCCAGCAGCGACAGCAGCTGCGCGACGCCGCCGGGCACCAGGAAGGGGCGCGCCACCCAGCGCACCACGCGCGGCCGGGGCCGCTCCAGCGACAGCGTCAGGTGCAGCCCGCGCGAAGCCTCCGCCGCCAGGTCCAGCTGCCGCAGCGTGCCGCCCGGGTCCGCGGTCAGGTTCGCGACGTGCTGGCACAGCGAGTCGAAGGCCATGCCCGACAGCCGGTCCTCTGGCAGCCCCAGCAGCTCCGCCAGCGCCGCGTTGGCCGCGAACGGCTTGCGGCCCGGGGCCACCACCAGCACCGGCACGTCCAGGGCGCTCACGGCCTCGCGCACCAGCGCCAGCGCCGCCGCCTCCGTGAGCGCGGGCTCCGGCGCGCGCTGGACGCGCGCTGGGACGGGGCGCGGCCGGTTGGGCGCGGTGGCGCGCTCCAGGTTCTCCGCCACGCGGTTCGCCAGCTCGCGCAGGGCCGCCAGGTCCTCCGGGCCCAGCATCAGCGGACGCGTGTCGATGACGCACAGCGAGCCCAGCACGTCGCCCGTGGCGGTGACGAGCGGCGCGCCCGCGTAGCTGCCGACGATGCCGTCGCGCACCAGCGGGTTGTCCCGGAACACCGGGTGGCGCGTGGCGTCCGGCACCACCATGGCCTCGCGGCCCTGCACCACGTGGTGGCAGAAGGCCCAGTCGCGCGGCGTGCCGCGTTCCTTCGCGAGCGCGGCGGGCAGCCCCACGTGCGCCTTGAACCACTGGCGGTCGCCCAGCACCAGCGTCAGCAGCGCGACGGGCACCCCGAAGGCCTGCGCTACCTCCGCCACCAGCTCCTGCAGCTCCGAGTCGGGAGGCCCCGCGTCCACCAGCTCCAGCTCGTCGATGCGCGCAAGCCGGCGCTTCTCCTCGTCGCCGGTGGACTCCATCAACATGCTGCCCGCGAGCTGGCCCGCGAGCGCGCGCCGCACGCCGTCGCGCATCGCCTCCGGACCCGCGCGCCGGCTGAGCAGCGCGTGGATGCCGAGCGCGTCCTTGAGCTGCCACGCGCGCACGCGCAGCTCGTCGAACGCCGTCACCACCATCACCGCCGTGCCGCTCGCATCCGGGCGGCCCCGCAGCCACGCGAGCAGCGCGAACCCGTCCACCCTCGGCAGCGCCAGGTCCGTCACCAGCAGCGTGGGGGCGCCGCGCTGGCGCACCAGCTCCTGCGCCTCCGCGCCATCCCGCGCGGTCGTGCCCTCCAGCCCCTCCTGCTGCGCGAGCGCGAGCAACGCCGCGGCACGGTGACGATCCGGTTCGGCGATGAGCGCGTAGCGAGGCATGGCGGTCCTTTCATGGTGCCACGCCTGTCACGCCCGCGTACCCTGGCCCTTTGTCCAGGGGCGCGGCGCCAGGCCGTGGGCCGTTCAGGCGAAGCGCTGGAGGATTTCCACGAGCTCCGCCGCGTTCGTTCAAGGCTGGGGCTCACCCGGCGCGGTCCGTGAAGCCTCCCGGCCCGGTCCTGCCTCGGGCTCTCCGTCAAGTGAGGCGGGGGCCTCGCGAGGGAACCGGCCGAACAGGCGCTTGAGTGCGCCGCTCTGCCGCTGCAGGTCCGCGGTGCGCGCGACGGCCTCCGTCAGCGTCACCAGGACTGCCCCCACCACCGCGGGCAAGAGCGGCACGACCCAGCCTGGGTCCGCCAGGAGCCAGCCCACGAAGGCCGCGTGCGCGGCGAGCAGCAGCGCCGCCTGGCCCACCACCGCGCCCAGGCTCCGCGCGCGGCGCCTCCGCCACAGCAGCAGGCCCAGCACCAGCGCCGTCTCCACCGTGCCCAGCAGCTCCGCGGGGCCCGTGGACCGCAGCACCCGGCCGGTGCGCAGGTTGTCCATCGCGAAGGCGTGGATCTCCACACCCGGCACCGCGAGCTGGCCGGGCAGGGTGCTCTGGCCGTGCAGCCCCGTGGCGGTGACGCCCACGAACACGGTCTTCCCCCGGAGCGCCAGGTCCAGCCCCACGGAGGACGGGCCCGCGGCCAGCACGTCCGCCAGGCTCACACGCGGCAGCCAGTCCGGCGCGGGCAGCCGCATCAGGGGCGCCCCGTCGTCGGTGGACGCCACGCGCAAGAGCGGCTCCGAGCGCTCCGGCCACAGCCGCAGCGCCGTCGCCAGCGCGAGCGAGGGCCACGCCTTGCCGTCCACCCGCACGGCGTAGGGATAGCGCCGGATGACGCCGTCCGAGTCCAGCAGCACGTTCAGCGTCCCGCTGCTCCAGGCCGCCAGCCGCAGCGGGGCCAGGTTCGTGGACAGGCCCCTCGCGCCCAGGCGCAGCCGGTCCGCGTCCAGGGGCACCGGCGTCAGCGGGTCTCCCCGCGCGGGCAGGCCCCCGGCGTCCTCCGTCAGCGCCATGCTGCCCAGGATGACGGTGCCCAGCCCGGAGAAGGCCTCCGTGAGCCGCGCGTCGCCATCCCGCGCGTACAGCCGCGCCTCCAGGTCGCTGGCCAGCGAGGCGCCCTCGGGCGTCCGGGTGAGGCCCGACGTGCGCAGGCGCTCCAACACGTCCTCGCCCAGGTCCAGCGCGTCGCGGGACTCCGGCGCGTCGAAGAGGACGTCCACCACCACCGCATTGGGACGGTACGCCGCCAGCGCCTGGAAGGCCTTCGCCCAGGTGGCGCGCGACAGCGGCCAGCGCTCCCCCAGCGCCGCGAGCGCCCGGTCATCCACCTCCACCAGCACCAGGTCGGCGGTGGGGGGCAGCGGCGGCAGCAGCCGGCTCACCGCGAAGTCATACAGGGCCCGCTCGCCCGGGCCCGGCGCGCCGCCCGTCAACGCCGTGCCCACCGCGAGCAGCAGGCCCACGCCCACGCCCAGCCCCCGCGGCAGGGCGGGGGAGGACAGCAGCGAGGACCTGGGACCGCGAGCAGGCAGCGTCATCTCACCCGGCGACGTCGAAGCTGAAGATCTTCGACGGGTAGCCTACGAAGCCGTCGGCGTCCACCGCCAGCACCCGCCAGAACCATTTGCCCGCGCCCGGCGCCGCCGCGTCCACCGTGGGGTTCGCCGACTCCTGGACCCTCACGTCGCCCGTGAAGTCCGCCGTCGCCGCCAGCTCCACCCGGTACAGCTTCGCGCCCGGCACCGCCTTCCAGACGAGCGCGGGCGCCTTCGGGTACGTGCCGCCGCGCGGCCGCTCCAGCGCCGGGGCCGTGAGGAGCGCGCGGGGCGCTTCCGGCGCCTGGGCCGGCTTCGCCCGCGAACCGAAGCCCGCGCCCACGTCCACGGAGCCCTGCTCCGCGCCCAGGGCCACCTTGCCCTCCAGCGTCTCCACGCGGCTGGTGCCGTCCTCCTGCTGCGCCACGCGGAAGCGCGTGCCCCGCACGCCGGCCACCGCGCCGCGTGTGCGCACCTCGAAGGTGGACCCCGCGCCGCCCGGCGCCGCCTGCGTCTCCACCGTGCCCTTCACCAGGTCCAGCAGCACCTTGCGCTGGCGCTCGGCGGTGAGCTCCAGCGTGCCCAGGCGCACGGCGCTGTGGGGAGACAGGAACAGGTGGCTGCCGTCCGCCAGCGCCAGCTCCGCCCGGCCGGTGTCGCCCGTGGCCACGAGCTCGCCCGCGTACAGCGGGTCTCCCGCCACGCGCGGCTTCGGCTCCCCTTCGCCCAGGCTCGCCGACACCGGGCCGCTGGCCGTGCGCAGCCGCGCCACCGCGAGCGGCCCGGGGCGCTCCACGTACGCGAGCTGCAACTGGCCCGGCGTGTTGGCGTCGCCCGGGGGCGCCACGAAGGACACCCGCGTGCGGGGGATGCCGGCGCTCACCAGCACCTCCGCCGCGGCCTTCGCCACCGCCAGCCCCTGGCCGTCCAGCCGCTCCGCGTCCGGCAGCTTCGCGGCCACGGTGAGGCTCCGGATGGCGGGGCGCGCCTTCACCGCCTCCGCCACCTCGCGCAGGCAGGCCTCCGTCCGGGCCCCCTTCGCCTCCAGGGGGCGGCCCGTCGTGAGCCGCCCGTTGTCGAACGTCAGCCCGCCGCAGGCGCTGTCCGCCTCCGCCGCGAACCCCGTGACGGGCAAGGCCGACAGCAGCAGCGACAGCATCAGGCGGGCGCCTGCCTTCCTCACGGCGACACTCCTTCCGCCTGGCCGGCGGTCTTCACGATGTTGAACTCCACGCGGCGGTTGTTCTCCCGGCCCTTCGGCGTGTCGTTGGTGTCCACCGGCTTCGTCTCCCCGGAGCCCACCGCCTCCAGGCGCTCCGCGGCGATGCCGGTCTTCACCAGCCAGTCGCGCACGGTGTTCGCGCGGCGCTGCGACAGGTCCAGGTTCTTCGCGTCGTCGCCCTGGCTGTCGGTGTGGCCCTCCACGCGCACCCGCTCCAGCTCCGGGTGGGTGCGCAGGACGGCGGCCACCTGCGACAGCAGGGGGAACGACTTCGGCAGGATGACGTCCTTGCCCGTGGCGAAATACACCTTGTCGAGGATGACGATGCGCGAGCCCTCCAGGCGCACCTTCGACTCGCCCTTGTCCGGGCACCCGTCGTCGTCCTTCACGCCGTTGATGACCTCCGCCTCCAGCGGGCACGCGTCAGCCGCGTCCGCGATGCCGTCCTTGTCGTTGTCCGGGTCCGGGCAGCCGTCCTCGTCCTCGAACCCGTCCTGGTCCTCCGCCTCCGTGGGGCAGCGGTCCTCGGAGTCGGGGAGGCCGTCGCCGTCCGTGTCCACCGGGGCGGGCGGCAGGGTGAGCGCGGCCGGGGGCGTGGCGCTGTCCGTGGCGGGCTTCGCCTCCGGGACCGTGTCCGGGCAGCCGTCCTCGTCGCGCTCGCCGTTCACCGTCTCCGGCTCGGTGGGGCAGGTGTCGCTCACGTCGGGGATGCCGTCGTGGTCGTCATCCGGATCCAGGCAGCCGTCGTCGTCCTGGAAGCCGTCGAAGTCCTCGGGGCCCAGCGCGCAGGCGGGCGCACGCGCGGCGGCGGCCACCGGGGCCGAGGCACCGCCCGGCGTGTAGGCCAGCCCCGCGAGGACGCGGAAGGCGGGGGTGCCGTAGCCGCGCGTGAGGCCCGGTCCCGCGCCCACGTGCGCGGCGAAGCCCCGAGCGAAGCGGTACTTCACCGCGCCCAGCAACTCCAGGGGGAACTCCTCCTTGTCGGACTCCGACAGGCCCACCGCGCCCGCGAGCGTGGCCTGCGCGGACAGCGCCTGCGTGAGCGGCACCTCCGCGCCCACGCCGAACGCGAGCTCGTTGCCCACGTGCAGGTTGCGCAGGTCCTGCGCCTTGCGCAGGTTGACGCCCACGTTGGCGAGCAGCCGCAGCGACGGCGTGGCCCACTCGCCGGCCACGCGCGGCTGGAAGGTGGGCCCGTCCGCGCCCAGGAAGTGGTCACCGCCGCCGGTGGGCAGGGTGAAGGGCGCGAGCACCGCCAGGTTCAGCGCGCCCTTCGACAGGAGTGCCAGCTTGGGCACCACGCGCAGGTCGCCCAGGCCCGCCGTGCCCACGCCGTTCGCGAACTGCTCGGACACGGCGCTCGCGGACTGCGAGCCGGTGACCGTCAGCGGCAGCACCAGGCCCACCTCCAGCCGGTCGAAGAGGGACACCGCCCCCATCAGGTCCAGGGACACCTGCTGCTGCACGATGCGGTAGACGAACGTCTCCTCTCGCGGATCGAAGAAGTTGAGCGGCTGGTGCGCGTAGTTGAGCGACGCGCCCACGTTCCACGTCAGGTGCGGCGCGACGCGGGCGCTGTTGAGCCCGAGCACGTCATACGCGCCCGGCCCCGGCTTGTACTGCTGCACGTCGATGGCCTGCGACACCGACGCCTGGGCCTCCGCCCGCGACGCGGCGCCCAGCGACAGGCCCACCGCCACCGTCAACGCCACCCCCCGGCCCATGCCCCGGGCGGGGAGGGCCCGGCGGCGGCGCCCGAGCAACGGCACGGCCAGCAGGCCCAGCGCCAGCGGGAGCAGGCCCCCGGCGCCGCCCGTCGAGCAGCCCCGGCCCAGCACGGTGAAGTCGTCATCGGCGTCGAGCGGGTTGGTGCCGCCCTTCACCTCGACGCCGTCGGGGACGCCGCCCTCGTCGCTGTCCGCGCGGTTGGGGTCGGTCTCGTTGGCGTCGCGGGTGCCGTTGGCGTTGGTGTCCTCCTCGCCGTCCGAAAGGCCGTCGCCGTCCGTGTCGCGGGCCAGCGGGTCGGTGGGGTTCTGCCCGTGCACCTCGACGCCATCCATGAGGCCGTCCGCGTCCGTGTCGGCCTGGCGGCGGTCGGTCTCCGTGGCCTGGGTGATGCCGTCGTGGTTCACGTCTTCCTCGCCATCGCTGAGCCCGTCATTGTCGCTG
Source organism: Corallococcus caeni (assembly GCF_036245865.1). Taxonomy (NCBI): domain Bacteria; kingdom Pseudomonadati; phylum Myxococcota; class Myxococcia; order Myxococcales; family Myxococcaceae; genus Corallococcus; species Corallococcus caeni. The sequence continues at coordinate 494,222 of NZ_BTTW01000007.1, forward strand.
TCGGTGTCCCGCGCGTCGATGAGCCCGTCGCCGTCGGTGTCGACCAGGCCATCGATGCCATCCGTCAGGCCATCGCCGTCCGTGTCGGCGTTGAACGGGTCGAGCCCCAGCTCCAGTTCGGTGGCGTTGTCCACGCCGTCGCCGTCCGCGTCCACGTCGTCGGCGGCGTCGAGCGGATTGGTTTCCCCGGAGTCCACCTTGCCGTTGTGGTTCTTGTCCTCGATGCCGTCCCAGACGCCGCCGTTGTCGGTGTCGGCCTTGAGCGGATCCGTGGTGGTGGCGGGGTCGGCGTCCGCGACGAAGTGGGCGGGGTCGGTGCCCGTGCCCTGGGGCGCGGTGAGGCCCAGCTCCAGGCCGTCGGTGAGGCCGTCGGCGTCGGAGTCCGCGCGGGTGGGGTCGGTCTCGGTGGCCTGGGTGACGCCGTCGTGGTTGGCGTCTTCGTTGCCGTCGAGCACGCCGTCGTCATCGGAGTCGTCGTCCAGCGGATCCGTGCGGCCGGAGTGGACCTCCACTCCGTCGGGGAGACCGTCGGCATCCGTGTCGGCGTTGCGCGGGTCGGTGCCGGCCTGGGCCTCCTCCGCGTCGGTGAGGCCGTCGTTGTCGGCGTCATCGGTCGCGGACCACGACCAGGTGGCGGGCGAGTCATCCACGTTGCCCGCCGCGTCGGTGGCGCGCACGGCGAGGGTGTGGGGACCGGGCGTCACCGTGAAGAGGGCCGGGTCCGAGCACGGCGTGAACGGGCCGTCATCCAGGCTGCACGCGTAGGTGACGCCGGTCTCGTCGGAGTCCAGGTCGAACGTGGCGGGGTTCGGCGCGTCGTTCGCGATGGGGCCGGAGCGGATGAACGTCTGCGGCGCGGCGGTGTCCACGGTCCACGTGAAGGCAGCGGGCGTGGGGTCCACGTTGCCGGCCGCGTCCACCGCGCGCACCTGGAGGGTGTACGTGCCGTCCGCGAGCGCCGTGCGCTCCTGGGGGCTGGTGCAGGGGACGAAGGCCCCCGTGTCGAAGCGGCACTCGAAGGTCGCGGTGGCGTCGTTGGAGGTGAACTCGAAGGAGGCCTCGCGACTGGAGGTGACGGCGGGGACGGACGCGGTGAGGACCGTGTCCGGCGCCACGAGGTCCACGCTGAAGGCGACGCTCGTGGCCTGACTGCTGTTGCCGGCCGCGTCCACCGACGTCACCGAGACGGTGTGCGCGCCGGTGTCCAGCACCGGGCCCGAGGTGAAGGTCCACGTGCCCGCTTCGGAGACCCCGGCGGTGCCCACGAAGACGCCATCCACCGTCACGCGCACGGTGGTGCCGGCCTCCGCGGTGCCGGCGTAGGACACCGCGCCCGTGTTGAAGAGGGCGCTATTGGCGGGCGAGGTGATGGCCGGGGCCTCGGGAGCGCCCAGGTCCACCGTCCACGCGTACTCAGCGGGGCTCGGGTCGACGTTGCCCGCCGCGTCCACGGCGCGCACGGCGAGGGTGTGCCCGCCCTCGGCGAGGGAGTCGAGCGTGAAGGGGCTGTCGCAGGAGGTGAAGGGCGCCGCGTCCACGCTGCACTCGTAGCGGATGCCGCCGCCGGTGGAGCTGAACTCGAACGTGGCGCTGGCGCTGTTCGAGGGCTGGGCGGGGCCCGACTCGATGGTGGTGTCCGGCGCGTCGGTGTCGATGAAGAAGGTGAGCGACACGGGCTCGCTGGTGTTGCCCGCCGCGTCCGTGGACGTGGCGCTCAGCGTGTGGGAGCCGTCCGCCAGCGTGGCCTGGACGGGGTAGCTCCACTCGCCCTGGTCGTTGACGAGGATGGGGCCCAGCGGCGCGCCGTTGTCGAGGACCAGGTACACGGTGCTGCCCGGCTCCGCGGTGCCGGTGATGACGGGCGAGGCGGAGGTGAGCACCTCGCCGCTCGTGGGCTGGAGGACGATGGGCGCGGCGGGCGGCGTGACGTCCACGGTCCAGGTGAAGCTGGCGGGCGTGGGGTCCACGTTGCCCGACGCATCGACGGCGGCGACGGTGAACGTGTGCGGGCCCGCGTCCAGGTCGGTCGCCGTGTACGGCGAGGCGCACGCCACGCTGATGGTGTCCAGGGTGCAGACGAAGCCCGCGACATCCGCGTCCGTGCCCTGGAAGGTGAACGTCGCGGACGTGCTGTTGCTCGCGACCGGAGGATGCGAGGTGATGACGGTGTCGGGCGACACCGAGTCCACGGTGAAGGTCAGCTGGGCCGCGTCGCTGACGTTGCCCGCCGCGTCGGCCGCGGTGGCGCTGACGGTGATGGGGCCCTGGGGCAGGTCGGTGGCCGGCGTGAAGCTCCAGGTGCCGGAGGCGTCCACGGTCAGCGGACCGAAGGTGTTCCCCCCGATGACGAGCGTCACCTGCGTGCCGAGGTCGGCGGTGCCGGTGATGGTCGGCCGCGCGGTGGTGACGGTCGCGTTCAGGGCCGGGGCGGTGAAGACCGGCGCGTCCGGCGCGGTGGTGTCCACCGTGAAGGTGGAGGTGGCGACGGGGCTGTTGTTGCCCGCGCCGTCCTGGGCGACGGCCGTGAGGGTGTGGCCGCCGTCCCCGAGCACGATGCCGGGCGTGAAGCTCCACTCGCCCGCGCCATTGGCGGTGACGGTGCCCAGCGACGTGCCATCCAGCGTCACCGTGACGCGGCTGCCGGGCTCGGCCGTGCCACTGTAGGTGACGGGGGACGCAGCCAGCGCCGCGCCGTTCGCGGGCGTGACGATGACCGGCGCGTCCGGCGGGGTGGCGTCGACGGTGAAGGACACCGTGCGCGCGGGGCTGGTGTTGCCCACCGCGTCGCGGGCCGTGACGGACACGGTATGGGAGCCATCCATGAGCGTGGAGGACGTGCAGGACCACGCGCCGGAGGCATCGGCGGTCGCGGTGCACAGCACGGTGGTGCCTTCACGCACCGTCACGATGCTGCCCGCTTCGGCCGTGCCCGTGATGGCGGGCGTCGAAGTGGCGACCGCCTGGCCGGACGTAGGGGCGGTGACGACGGGGGTCGCCGGGGCGGTGGTGTCCACGCTGAAGGGAACGGAGGTGCTGGCCGGGCCCGTGTTGCCCGCCGCGTCCCGAGCGGTCGCGGAGACGGTGTGCGCACCGTCCGCGAGCGTGGAGGACGTGCAGGACCACGCACCGGAGCTGTTCGCGGTCGCGGTGCACAGGACGGTGGTGCCCTCGCGAACGGTCACGGTGCTGTTGGCCTCCGCCGTACCGGACAGCGTCGGCGTCTGGGTGGCGACCGTCTGACCGGAAGTGGGCGAGGCAATGACCGGAGCCACGGGAGCGGTGCTGTCCACGGTGAAGGGAACGGACGTGCTCGCCGGGCCGGTGTTGCCCGCCACATCCCGAGCGGTCGCGGAGATGGTGTGCGTGCCATCCGTCAGCTGCGACGAGGTGCAGGACCACGCGCCGGAGCCGTTCGCGGTGGTGGTGCACAGGACGGTGGTGCCCTCACGAACGGTCACGGTGCTGTTGGCCTCCGCCGTACCGGACAGCGTCGGCGTCTGGGTCGCCACCATCTGCCCGGACGTGGGCGACGCGATGACCGGAGCCACGGGGGCAATGGAGTCGATGGTGAAGGGGACGGGCGTGCTGGCCGGACCCGCGTTGCCCGCCGCGTCGCGAGCCGTCGCGGAGATCGTGTGCGACCCCTGGGCGAGCGAAGACGACGTGCAGGACCATGCACCGGAGGCGTTGGCCGTCGCGGTACAGAGGACCGTGGTGCCCTCGCGCACGGTGACGGTGCTGTTCGCCTCCGCGGTGCCGGAGAGGACCGGCGTCTGGGTCGTCACAAGCTGACCGGACGTGGGCGCCGCGATGCCCGGAGCCGCCGGAGCCACCGTGTCGACGGTGAAGGGGACGGAGGTACTTGCAGGGCCCGTGTTGCCCGCCACATCCCGAGCCGTCGCGGAGATCGTGTGCGCCCCTTCCGCGAGCGTCGAGGACGCGCAGGTCCAGACACCGGAAGCATTGGCCGTCGTGGTGCACAGGATGGTGGTGCCCTCACGAACGGTGACGGTGCTGTTCGCTTCCGCCGAGCCGCTGAGCGTCGGCGTCTGCGTGGCGACCACCTGGCCGGGCGTGGGCGAAGCGATGAGCGGAGCCGCCGGAGCGGTGGTGTCCACACTGAAGGGGACGGAGGTGCTGGCCGGTCCCGTGTTGCCCGCCGCGTCCCGAGCCGTCGCGGAAACCGTGTGGGCACCGTCCGCGAGCGTGGAGGACGTGCAGGACCACGCGCCGGAGGCATTCGCCGTCGTGGTGCACAACACCGTCGTGCCTTCGCGCACCGTCACGGTGCTGTTGGCCTCCGCCGTACCGGACAGCGTCGGCGTCTGGGTGGTCAAGGTCTGGTTGGCCGTGGGCGCGGTGACGACTGGCGCCGCCGGGGCGGTGGCATCCACGGTGAAGGGGACGGAGGTGCTCGCCGGGCCGGTGTTGCCCGCCGCGTCCCGAGCGGTCGCGGAAATCGTGTGGGCACCGTCCGCGAGCGTGGAGGACGTGCAGGACCACGCGCCGGAGGCATTCGCCGTCGCGGTGCAGAGCACGGTGGTGCCCTCACGCACGGTCACGGTGCTGTTCGCCTCCGCCGTGCCAGACAGCGTCGGCGTCCGGGTGGCCACGAGCTGCCCGGGCGTGGGCGACGCGATGACCGGAGCCGCCGGCGCCACGGAGTCCACCGTGAAGGGGACGGACGTGCTCGCCGGACCGGTGTTGCCCGCGGCATCCCGAGCCGTCGCGGAGATGGTGTGCGCACCTTCGGAGAGCGTCGCGGACGTGCAGGACCAGGCACCGGAAGCATTGGCCGTCGTGGTGCACACCACCGTCGTGCCCTCACGGACGGTCACGGTGCTGTTGGCCTCCGCCGTACCGGACAGGACCGGCGTCTGCGTGGCCACGGTCTGACCCGAAGTCGGCGACGTGATGACCGGAGCCACCGGCGCCACCGAGTCCACCGTGAAGGGAACGGAGGCGCTGGCCGGGCCGGTGTTGCCCGCCGCGTCCCGAGCGGTCGCGGAGATCGTGTGCGCCCCCTGCGCGAGCGAAGACGACGTGCAGGACCAGGCACCGGAGGCATTGGCCGTCGCGGTGCACAACACCGTCGTGCCCTCGCGCACGGTGACGGTGCTGTTCGCCTCCGCCGTGCCGGAGAGGACCGGCGTCTGGGTCGTCACAAGCTGACCGGACGTGGGCGCCGTGACGACCGGTGCCACGGGGGCCACCGTGTCCACGGTGAAGGAGGTCGTGCTCGCCGGGCCCGTGTTGCCCGCGGCGTCGGTGGCGGTGACGGTGGCCGTCTGGGCACCCTGGCCCAGCGCCGTACCGGAAGTGCAGGACCACGCGCCGGAGGCATTCGCCGTCGCGGTGCAGACCGTGACGCCCCCGACGACGACGTTGACGGTGCTGCCCGCTTCCGCGAAGCCGCTGAACGTGGGCGTCGTGCTGCTCACCGCCGAGCCGCTCGTGGGCGCGACGATGACCGGCGCCGCCGGAGCCGTCACGTCCACCACGAACGTGCGCCCGCCGGAAGCGGGGCCGGTGTTGCCCGCTGCATCCTGCGCCGTCGCCGTCACCGTGTGCGAACCGGAGGGCAGCGTCACGCCGGACGCGCAGCTCCAGGCGCCCGTCGCGGCGTTGGCCGTGGTGGTGCAAAGGACGGTGGCGCCCTCGCGCACCGTGACGGTGCTGCCCGCCTCCGCCGTGCCCGTGAACGTCGGAGTCGCCGTGTTGAGCTGCGCGTTCTGTGCGGGCGTGGAGATGACCGGCGCCACCGGCGCCGTCGCGTCCACGCTGAATGCCACGGACGTCGTCGGGCTGAGGTTGCCGCTGGGGTCCGCCGCCTGCGCGGTCACGGTGTGCGCGCCATCCGCGAGCTGCACGGTGGAGGCGCAGCTCCAGGCGCCGGACGCGCTCACCGTGGCGGTGCACAGCACCGTGGTGCCCTCGCGCACGGTGACGGTGTTGCCCGCTTCCCCCGTGCCGCTGAAGGTGGGCGTGCGCGTCGTCAGCGTGGCGTTGGCCGCGGGCGCCGTCACGGCCGGCGCGGGCGGACCGCCCACCGGCGTCGTCGTGGGACCGGTCCCCACCGGCGGCGAGGACGGGAAGGACGTCTCCGGCGCGCCCTGCTGCCCGGTGCTGCGCACGACGGCCTGGTTGTCGATGCTCCCCGTGGCCCCCACGTTGATGGTCACCCGGAAGACGAGCGTCGTGCTCTCTCCGATGTTGATGACGCCGCCCTGCGTGGCGTTGGCGCCCGTGCCCAGGCGCACCGTGAGCCGGCGGTTCGCGGCGTCGTAGTCGCCCTGGTCGTCCCCCGTCGCGTCGGTCTTCGCGCCGGTGTTGGCGCCCGCCGTCACCCGCAGCGTGCCCGGCACGTAGGTGACGTTGGTGGGCAGCGTGTCCGTGAGCACCGTGAGGATGCCCGAGTCATCGCCCGTGTTCGTCGTCTGAACGGTGTACTCCAGCACGTCACCGCCGCGCAGGCTGCCGTCCGGACGCGGCGACACGGCCGCCACGCTCTTCACCGTCTGGATGAAGTCCGGCTTCTGCGTGGAGATGGACGTGATGAACGCGCCCAGCAGGTACTGGTCCGCCGTGGAGGTGGCGGACACCGTCGCGGACGTCTGGCCCGCGGAGACGCGCGCGGTGATGTCCACGACGTCCAGGTCCATGCCTTCGAGCGTGGCCGGCGTGCCCGCGAAGCGCGGCAGGTCCCCGGCGTTGCTCTGCGCCACACCCAGCCGGCTGCGCGTGCCGTTGAAGAAGTTGTTCGCCGGGTTCTGCGCGTCCGACAGGGCCACGCCGTTGAAGTTCAGCGCGTCGCCCGAGTAGACGTTCTCCCCCTCGTAGGCGATGACGCCCAGCTTCGCCGAGTAGCCGGAGGCCGGCACCAGGAAGCCGGACAGCGTGGCCGTCGCGCTCACGCCGTTGCTCACGATGTCCAGCCCATCGAAGAGGGTGAGGTTGCGCAGGGGCTCGCTGGCCAGCCGGTAGAAGACGACCATCGCCCAGCCGGAGTAGGGGAAGGTGTCGCTGACGTTGCGGAAGTCCAACACGTCCGCGCCGGAGAGCAGGTAGGCGCCCGTGCCGTACTGCTGCACCAGCGCCGTCACGTCCGCCGTGGACTGGTAGGCGTAGTTGCTGCCGTTCGTGTAGCCCTTGCTGGAGTCCGCGGTGATGGCCGTGGAGAACGTGCCCACCCGCGCCAGCGTCACGGACGTCCCCGGGGACATGGTGCCCGTGCGGCTCGCCACCGAGCGCACCGCACCCCAGTACAGCCGCGCGTACGTCACCACCGCCCCCGACGGCAGCGCGAGCACCGCCTGGCTCTTCGCGCTGCCCGGCGCCACCGACGTGTCCGCGGACGCCGTGGTGCCGTCGGTCGTCCAGTGCACGTCCGCCGCCTGGTCGTCGATGTTGGTGCCGCAGGCGCCGACCGTGCCCACCAGCGGCGCCGGCGTCCCCGCGCGGCACTCCTGCGACAGCGTGTTGCCGAACAGCACGAAGTCGCCCCGCTGATCCATCTGGTAGCGCAGCGACGGCGCGGCGGAGGCCCCCAGCGGAAGCAGCGCCAGCAACACCAGACACGTCAGCTTCCAGGCCAGCGTGGAGGGGGCGGCGTCCCGGAACCAGGCGAAGGAGGAATCGTCGGAGGTGGGGTCCATGGGGGGCTCTTCAGTACGGCGGCGGCGAGGGGCAGCGGGGCAGGCGACCTCCCAAGAGCAAGTCGAAGGCCAGCCTGAGCAGATGGTCGAAACTGAATTCTTCCGGGGGCTTGGAATGAAGGCCCCGGCCATGCGGTGCGCCTTGTCCTGTTTGCGGATCCAGTTTCCGGAATCCGGATCCGCTGTCACCCAAGTCCCGGCGCGTTACCGCTCAAGGCATGAGGCGACGCGCGCTTTCCTGGCGTGGAGCCTCCAGCAACTGCGACACGTGCACCGCCAGGTCTGGCAGCGGCTGGGGCTTGCTCAGCACCAGGTCCACGCCCAGGGCCTGCGCGCGCGAACCCAGGTCCGGCGTCGCGAACGCCGTCAGCAGCACCATGCGTGTGTCCGGAGAGGCCTCGCGCAACCGCTCCGCGATGATGAGCCCCTCCTCGGACTGCGTGCCGCTCAGGCGCAGGTCGCTGATGACCAGGTCGTACCGGCCGTGCTTCACGCGCTCCAGCGCCTCGTCCAGGTCCGTGGCCGAGTCGACCTCGTACCCCGCGCTGGAGAAGAAGCGGCCCAGGACCCAGCACAGGACCGTTTCGTCATCGATGATCAGCAGGTTCCGGGGCACTCGGGGAGGCATGAGCAAGCCTGGGGCCAGGACTCGGGAATAAAGCGCGGAGACGTCTTTACGGCCGTTTGGCCTGGCCGGAGAGCGTCCCTGGCGGGAGCTTGTCCAGCTTGCGGATCCATTTTCCGGAATCCGGACCGGAACCTGGAACGCCGCGCGCCTGGCTTCCTAGCGCATCGGGATGGGCTGGGGCCGGTCCTCGTTGGCCGCGGCGGGGATGAGCGCGGACAGGTGGAGGATGAGCACCGGCATCAGCTGCGGTTTGGGCAGCAGCTTCGTGATGCCGCTCGCCCACGCCGAGTGCCGCACCTCGTCCAGGGGCAGCGCCGTCATCAGCAGGAGGGGGATGTGCGAGTCGTGCAGGCGCAGGTCGCGCGCGAAGCGCAGGCCCTCCTCCATGCCGGGCCGGCCGAAGGGATGGTCGATGAGGACCGCGTCGAACAGGTGGGTGTCCAGCAGGCTCCGCGCCTGCCCATCCGTGCGAGCGGTGAGGACGGTGAAGCCCGCGGCCGTCAGGTGACGCGCCGTCGCCCCACGAACCGGGGGCTTCGAATCGAGGAGGAGGATTTTACCGAGCATGCACAACAACAGTGCAGCGGTTGTGCCACGCGCGGTGTCATCCGCCAGTCCCAGTCATTGCAAGGGATTGGCGGGCGAGGTGGGAGGGCCCATTCCAGTTCCTGGACCGCGCTCCGGAATCTGGAATCCAGCTCACTCAAAGGCCGCTGCGCCGCCGCGCGGCGTCCTCGAGGTAGGCGCGCACGACGGGCATGAGCGGCAGCCGCAGCGCGGTCTCCACGTCGAGCCACCGGGCCCACACCACTTCGCGCTGGTCGAGCACGAGCCGGGGCTCGCTGTCGAGCTCCAGCTCGACGAAGTGGCACCGGTCGCGCTTGAACTCATCCGTGTGGTGCAGCTCGCACACGGCGCGCAGCCGCGAGGCCGGCACATGCAGCCCCACCTCCTCGCGCAGCTCCCGTGCGCCCGTCTCCTCCGGGGACTCGCCGCGATGCCGGCCGCCTCCCGGCAGGGAGAAGGCCTGCTTGTAGGAGTTCTGCAGCAGCAGCACCTCGCGGCCCCGCCACACCCCCACGAGCGTGCCCTCCGTGCGCGGTCGGCGCACGAACCACCAGGCGAGCGCCAGGTGGTAGGCGCCGCGATAGGCCACGCGCACGAAGGGGTCGATCGGGGTGCTCATGGGGGGAGGCTACCCCGGTACGAACGCTCGGATGTTGATGCTCTGGGGGATGAGCGAGGGGACGAGGTAGGGGTAGGGCTCGTAGCGAGTCGCGTTGCGCTGACCGATGACGCCGCCGATGTCCTCGCCAAAGCCCTTCACCGGCCTCCGTCCTGGGCCACCAGCTCGGCGGCCCATGCCTGGAGCGCGGCGTCCCCGGCCACGGCGGCGTTGTCCGGGTCGTGGACGCCCACGTAGGCGCGCACCCACTGCTCGATGGCGCCCCAGACGAGCCGCGCGTCCTCGCGGTAGGGGTAGTCCAGGTCCGGATCCATCACCCCGCGCTGCTCCAGCGCACGCGGCAGCATGCCCTGGGTGAAGTCGTAGTCCGGGTCGTCCAGCAGCGAGGCCACGGTGACGGCGCGGCTGGATTGGATGGTGCCGCCCAGCAGCATGTCCACATCGCCGCCGGGGGGCGATGAGCTTCGCCTGCGCGGCGTTGTTGATGTACAGCGTGCCCTCGAAGTGGGGCCGCAGCAGCACGCTCACGGTGTGAGCCGGACCGCGCGGGTCCTGCGTTTCAAGCTACCAGGCGGGACAGGCGTATCCACGTGGGCCGCAGGCGTTGCGCTCCATGCAGTACCCACCATCGTTCGTCCGCCACGCGAACGCCATGGGCAGGCCCGGGCCACAGTCGACATACGGTCCGCTCACCGGACAGTCATTGGGGCCGTCGCAGTCGCCCTCGGAGTACTCCGCAGCCGAGTGCGTCGGCGCCTCGCTCTCTTCGCTGGAAGGTGCCTCCATTCCGCCACAGCCGGAGAGGGCCACCGCCCCCGCCACCAGCAGACACGTCCACGACTGCTTCACCTGGGAAAAGACTGCGCGCATGGGGTTCTCCTTGGGAGCCGCGACATGGGGGACTCCCATCCAGCCAAGGATCACGCAAGCCATGAGGAAAACGCAAAGGCCCCCAGACCCTGGCTGTTGCCCTCGCGAAAGGTCGTCCACATGTCGAAGTGGCTTGCGGTCACGCTGGGTGTTGTTGTGGGGATCGGCACGATGGTTCCCGCGTTCGCTATGGCCGTCGAGCCGGAATCGGCGCCGGCCAACCATCCAGGCCCCTGCTATCTGTCGCTGGTTTGTGAAAACGGCATGACGGTGAGCTGTTCGGGCCAGTTCGCGTGTGATTACCGGACGGACGCTCCGGGGAGCCCCGGCTGGGTTCGGTGTGACGGCGCGGGCTATTCCTGCGGCGGGGACAGCTGGTAGCACCGCCAGCGCGCGGTTCCAGCAGTACGCGAGCCCCCGGGTGCCTTGCTGGCACCACGGGGACCGGTCCACGTCACATTTTCGCCGCTTGAGCTGGGAGCAGGGTCGTCATGGACGCGAAGGCGTATCGCTGGCTCGTCAATGAGTTGGACAAGTGGCGGGTCCCCGTCGAACTTGATGCGCTCCGCAAGCGGGGACCGGAGGTGTTCGACGCCCTGGTGGAGATTCTCGAACAGCGCCAGCTCTCCACCCGGCAGCGAGCGAATGCGCTCTGGGCGCTGAGCGAGTTGAGCCTGAAGCGGGGAGCCCTCCTGGAGCGAAGCACCGTCCTGGCGCGGCTCGCGAAGGCCCACGTCGTCGGCGACCAGCAGGACTTGCGCGAGGTCGCGGCCCGGGTGCTGGTGTTCCAGTTCTTCCAACAGGAGGGCTACGCGGCCCTGCGGCCGCTGTTGAGCGCCGAGGAGTTGGGGGCCCTGTTGAAGCGCGCCGAGGCGTTGGGCCTGAGCGACGAGGTTCGCGACCAGGTCTGGCATTCCTTCCGATCCAGCGAGCGACGGCGTCTCAGCGAATGAGCCCACCCACCGTGCATCGGTAGCCCCAGCCCCTTCAGGCGGACGCCAAATGGAGGGATGTCGGCCAGGGCCCAAACCAGCAGCGGGGTCAGGGGTTGGGGCGGGACATGAACAGGCTCAAGCCGAGCCGTGGGGCCAGGAACCGCGCGACGAGCTGCCCCTTGATGCTGTTCCCCGCCGGGTCGAGCAGCGGGGCGAAGGTGCCCAACGCGCCCTTTCCCGGCGCGACGGCGACGATGCCGCCGCCAATGCCACTCTTTCCCGGGGCCCCCACGTCGTAGAGCCAGTCCCCGGAGGTCTCATACATCCCCGCCGTGGCCATCACCGCGAGCGTGTGATGACAGACCTCCTCGTCGACGACGCGCGCCCCCGTGAGCGGGTTGACGCCTCCGTCCGCCAGCGTCGCCCCCATCACGGCGAGCTCCCTGGCGGTCACCGCCAATGAACACTGGCGGGTGTAGAGCTCCGTCGTCAGGACCGGATCCGCTTCCAGACGGCCCAGGCCGTGCAACAGGAAGGCGAGCCCCTGGTTGCGGTGGTGGGTCTCTCTCGCGGAGGCATACACCTCTTCGTCGAGCGCGAGCCGGTGTCCGGCGAAGCGCGACAGCCCCTCATGGATGAACCGCCACCGGGCCTCGGGGCTGCTGCCTGGAACAAGGCTCGTGGTCGCCAGCGCCCCTGAGTTCACCATCGGGTTCGTCCGTCCATCCGGGCTCTGGTCGATGGCCATGGCCGAATTGAACGGCAGGCCCGTGCCATTGACCCCCAGCTTGCGCCGGGCCACTTCCGGCCCCAGGGCCTGACAGACGAGGGCGAAGACGAACGGCTTGGAGACGCTCATGATGGAGAAGGGATGGTCCACGTCCCCGGCCCCATGGCTGCCGCCGTTGATGCCCACCACGCACGCGCCGAAGAGCCGGGGATCCACCCTCGCCAGGGCAGGGTAGACCTGGGAGCACTGCCCCTCCGTGTTCCCCTGGTGGCGTTGGTAGGCCTCGTCCACCCACGCCTGGACCTGCTCCGCGGAGGGGAGCTGTCCAGTGGAGATGAAGGGGGGCTCGGCTGTCGTGTCCATGCGTGACGGCCTCGGCGTCCAGGAGCGGAGGAAGCGGCGCTTCCTGCCTGGAAGGTCCGTCGCGTTCCAAGGGATGTCAATGTCACACATGTGCACGGGCCTGGACCTGCACGTCTGTCCATTCATGGGGTCCGGTGCGGCACAGCGGATGCGACCGTGGGACCGGTTACCTCGGTCCCGCTCACTCCGCGCGCTTGCGGCGCCGTGACATGATGCGGCTCAGGGCCACCTCCGTGATGCCGAGGTAGGCCGCCACGTCGCGCTGGGGAATCCTCCCCTTCAGGTGGGGATGCTCCTCCCAGAACTTCACCAGGCGTTCCTCCGCGGACAGCTCCAGGAACTCCTGCTCGCGGCGCTCCTTGAGGATGAAGTGCTGCTCCGCCACCCGGCGCGCCAGCCGCTCCCAGCACACGTGGCCCCGCTCCAGCGCCTGGAAGTCCTGCGTCTGGAACACCAGCACGTGGCTCGGCTCGAGCGCTTCAATCGCTGTCATCGACGGCAGCCGCTGCAACATCTCCGCATAGGCGCCAATCAGCTCTCCCTCGGCGCGGAAGGCCTTGATGGACTCGCCCCCGCGCGGCGACACGCGCACGCCCCGGAAGACGCCCCGCAGTACCACCGCGAACCGGTCCGCTGCGTCTCCCGGCCGCAGGAAGAGCTCCCGCTTCGCGAGCGACTGCTCCTTCGCCACGGCCTCGGCCTTCACCCACTCCTCGGGAGGAAGCGGGGCCAGGGTGGCGAGGCGCTCGTAGAGCTTGGGGAATCTCACGTCGCGGGGACCGGGGCTTGACCTGGGTTAAGGCGGAGGCGGCTTGGAGAAACATATACCGGGGGCATGTCCCTCAACGTCTATGCCGTGGCCACGCCCTTCGTCATTGCCCTGGCCCTGGCGGAGTTCGCCTGGTGCGTGGCGCGGCGCAACGGCTACTACAGCTTCCAGGACTCCATCGCGAGCATGGGCACGGCGGTGATGAACCAGTGCGTCAACGTCGCGGTGGCCCTGCTGGTGCTGCCCCTCTTCACACAGCTGGGCCAGTACGCACCGTGGCGGCTGGACGCCTCGTCGCCGCTGTCACTGGTGGCGCTCTTCCTGGGCGTCGACTTCCTCTTCTACTGGTTCCACCGCTTCGGGCACCGCACCAACATCGGCTGGGCAGCCCACTCGCCGCATCACTCCACCGAGGAGCTCAACTACGCGGTGGCCTTGCGCGCGAGCGTGACGCAGCGCCTCTTCTCCTTCCTCTTCTACTGGCCGCTGGTGCTGGTGGGCTTCCCGCCGGAGGCGGTGCTGGCGATGGTGGCCTTCCACCTGGTGCTCCAGTTCATCCCCCACACGCGTGTCATCCCCAAGCTCCCCAGGTGGGTGGAGTCGTGGCTGAACACGCCGTCGCACCACCGCGTGCACCACGCGCGCAACGACGCGTACATCGACAAGAACTACGCGGGCTTCCTCATCATCTGGGACCGGATGTTCGGCACCTACGCGGAGGAGACCGAGCCGTGCTCCTACGGGCTGACGACCCCGGCGAACACCTGGGACCCGACGGCCATCAACTTCCAGGCGTGGGCCCGGCTGGCCGCGGACGCCGTCGCCACGAAGCGCCCGTGGGACAAGCTGCGCATCTGGGTGATGCCCACGGGCTGGCGGCCCGCGGACCTCCCTCCGCGCGCGCTGGGGTACTGGAAGCAGGACGGCGCGGAGGTGAAGTACCACTCCCGGGAGCTGCCCGGCGTCCGTGGGTACCTCGTCTTCCAGTTGTTCGCGGCGATGCCCTTCATGCTCCTGGTGAGCCACCATGCCTCACCGCTGTCGGGCTGGCAGAAGGTCGCGTTGAGCCTGCTGCTCTGGGTGATGGCGACCGCCTGGAGCGGGATGCTGGAGTCGAAGGGGTGGAGCGAGCCGCTGGAGCTCGCGCGGGTGCTCGCCATGGGCGTGGCGGTGACGCTGTGGCTGGTCTGGGCCAGCGCGCCCCAGGCGTGGAGCGCGCTCACGGCGTCGTGGCTGATGGTCTCGCTGGTCTGGCTGCGGGTGGCGCGCGGTGGCGCCGGCCGGAGGTCCCTGCCGACGTCCTTCCCGGGCTGACGACGGGTGCCTGTCCGTGGCACCGCGAGTACGTGAAACATGCTGTATCAGGGCTGATACAGAATTCCGGCAAGGTATTTATCACCATCCTCTCGTGTTTCTCTCGACTTCTTGGTAATCGAGGCCGCGAAAAGGAGCCGGAAGAATGCACACCCTGAACAAGCTCTCGGTCGCGGTGGTGTTGGGTCTGTTGCTCGGCGGCTGCGGAGCCACGGACCTGGGCGGAGAAGACGTCACCCGTCAGCTCGAGCAGGACTTCGGTGGCCCGAGCGGCCTCATGGACTTCTTCGACAGCCACACGGAGGAGGAGATCCGGGAGGCGCTGACGCCCTACGGCGTCGGGTACGTGGCCCACGGGAACGTCACCGCGCAGCTGATCAGCGACTGCCCGAAGTTCTTCCCGTCGACGGACCGGAGCAAGTGGCACAGCTTCGACGGCGAGTACTACTACATCGACAGCGTGGGCCGTCCGAACCGTGCGTACAAGGATCTGCCGAAGATCACCGCCGCGCCGCGCGTCGACTCCTGTCAGACGAACGTGGGCCAGTGGGGGGACGCGGAGAACCCCAGCAACGACTACGACGGCGGACACATGATCGGCTCACAGCTCGGGGGCTGGGGCGGCCGGGCGAACCTTGTGCCGCAGGATGCCAACTTCAACCGTGGCAACTGGCTGCAGCTTGAAAACAAGATGGCCAACTGCGCGAGCCTGCCGATTGGCCGGTTGCGCTACGCCATCGGCGCGAACTATCCGAACTCCACCGCGCTCATCCCCAACACCCTGACGATGGAGATCACCAACCAGTCCACGGGGAGCGCCGTGTCGATGTCCTTCTCGAACGTGGACTACGGCGGCTCGAACGGCACGAACGAGCGGACCCGTGGCGTGAACTGGCTGACGAGCCAGGGCTGCAACTGACGAAGGCCGCCGGGTGCCATCCCGGCCGTCTTCTGGACAGCCGCTACATCCCGGGGCAGATGTAGGTGCACCGATGGCCTCCCGTCCGCCCCCAGCGCGCACCTCCACCGTCCGGACGCAGAAGACGAAGCAGCTCTCCTCCGGCGCCCGGCGCGTCGTGGCGAAGCGCTCCGGCCCGGGCTGGGGTCGCTGGGCGCTCGGCGGCTGGCTGCTGCTCGCCCTCTGGCTCGGGGTGGAGTTCGCGCGGATGCCGGACGTGAGCCTCCTGCGCACGCAGAACCCGCGCACCACCGCGCTCATGTCGCAGCGAGCCGAGGAGGCGCTCGAGGCAGGCAGGAAGCCCCGCGCGCGCCAGGCCTGGGTGTCGCTTGGCGCGGTGGCCCCGCACGCCGTGGACGCCGTGTTGATCTCCGAGGACGCGCGCTTCTACCGGCACGAGGGCGTGGACTGGACCGAGGTGGAGAACGCCTTCGAGCAGTCGGTGCGCGAGGCGCGCCTGGGGCGCGGCGCCTCCACCCTCACGCAGCAGCTGGCGAAGAACCTCTACCTCTCCACGGACCGCAGCCTGCTGCGCAAGGGCAAGGAGTTGCTGCTCGCGCGCCAGCTGGAGACCCACCTGTCCAAGCAGCGCATCCTCGCGCTGTACCTGAACGTCGTGGAGTGGGGTGAGGGCGTCTACGGCATCGAGGCTGCGGCGCGCGAGCACTTCGGCGTCTCGGCGCGGGCGCTCAGCGTGGCGCAGGGCGCGATGCTCGCGGCCATGCTGCCGGCCCCGCGCCGCTGGCTGCCGGCCCAGCGGCCCGAGACCCTGCGCACCCGCGCTGGCGTCATCGTCGGGAGGCTGGAGCGCGAGGGCCGCATCAGCGGGGCGCAGGCCCGCGAGGCCAACGCCGAACTCTCACGCTTCTTTGGCGAACCGCCCGCGCCCGGCTTCGTGGCGGAGGCCGGCGCCGCGCTGCCCGCAGGGAGCTGAACCCTTCCCAGGGCTTCCGCGGAAGCGGTTGCACGAAAAGCACGACCGTTCTATGAATAGGTCATGCGCAAGGGCGAGCTCACCCATCAGACCATCCTGGAGACGGCCGTCCGGCTGGCGAGCCGGGTGGGGCTGCAGGGGCTGAGCATCGGGGGGCTGGCGGAGGAGCTGGGCCTTTCCAAGAGCGGGCTGTTCGCGCACTTCAAGTCCAAGACGGAGCTTCAGGTGCAGGTCCTGGAGGCGGCCACCGTCGTCTTCACCGAGCGCGTCGTCCGCCCGGCGCTGGGCAAGGCCCGCGGCGAGCCCCGGGTGCGGGCGCTCTTCGATGGCTGGCTCACGTGGGACCGGGACAAGGTGCTCGAGGGCGGCTGCATCTTCGTGGCGGCGGCGGCGGAGCTGGACGACGCGCCCGGGCCCGCGCGGGACACGCTGGTGCAGAGCCAGCGGGACTGGCTGGACTGCCTGGCCCAGGCCGCGCGCATCGCCGTGACGGAAGGACACTTCCGCGAGGCGCTGGACGTGGAGCAGTTCGCCCATGACCAGTACGCGGTGATGCTGGGCTTCCACCACGCGCAGCGGTTGATGCGAGACCCCCAGGCCGAGGCGCGAGCCCGCCGGGCCTTCGAAGCGCTCGTCACCGCCGCGCGCACCCCCACTTCCTGACCTTGTCGTTGCCGTGTCCTTCGAGGAGGACCTCATCATGGTGGAAAATAGCACGAACGTTCGGACGAAGATGGCGCTGTGGGGTGTGCGGGCGGCGGCGCGGAGCCTGGGGGCGGTGGCGCCCGGGCTGGCGGCGGCGTGGTCGGAGCGGCTGTTCCTGACGCCTCGGCGGCCGCGGCGCTCGCGCACGGCGGAGGCGGTGCTGGCGCGGGGCCAGCCCCGGATGTTGAGGGTGGAGGGCGAGGATGTGGCGGTGTGGAGCTGGGGCGAGGGCCCCCGGGTGCTGCTGGTGCACGGGTGGAGCGGCTACGGTGGGCAGCTCACGGCCTTCGTGCAGCCCCTGGTGGACGCGGGGTTCTCGGTGGTGACGTACGACGCGCCGGGGCACGGGGCGTCCTCCGGGCGCACCAGCTCGCTGCCGGAGCTGGCGGGAATGGTGGCGGCCGTGGGAGAGGCGACGGGTGGGCCCTACGCGGTGGTGGCGCACTCGTTCGGCGCGGCGGCCACGGCGGTGGCGCTGCGGGAGGGGATGAAGGTGGAGCGCGCGGTCTTCATCTCGCCGCCGGCGGATCCGCTGGCGGGCATCCGGGCCTTCGCGGACACGGTGGGCCTGTCAGAGGCCCTGTGGCGACGGATGGCGGCGCGAATCGAGGCGCGCTTCGACATGCGGCTGGCGGACCTGGCGCTGCCTGCCTTCGCGCCAGGGTTGGACGTGCCGCTGCGAATCTTCCACGACGTGGGGGACCGCGAGGTGCCGCTGGAAGCAGGCGAAGCGGTGGCGCGCGCATGGCCGGGCGCGAAGCTCACGCGCACGGAGGGACTGGGGCACTTCCGCATCCTCTATGCGCCGGAGGTGCTGTCGCCCGCGGTGGACTTCCTGGCGGAGGGCCGGCCGCCCTCCACGTCCGACCGTGGAGGGCGCTCCTGGCTTCATTCGCCCCTGGGCCCTACGACACCAAACGCGGCGCCCGCGGGGTCCGTCGCGACGACAACCCAGTCGCCGCCGGGCACTTCGTGCTGACCTTGCAGCACCTTGCCGCCGTTGGCTGTGATTGCGCGCTCCGCCTCGGCGATAGAGGGGACGCCGAAGTAGAACAGCCAGGTGCCGGTTGAACCGGGGCTCCCGGCGGGCTTCTGCATGATGGCGCCGAGCCGAACGCCATCGTGGTCGATGAAGCAGTAATCGCCCATCGGGCCCATGGGCATCACGTCGTTGAACTGGAAGTGGAAGTGCTTCGCGTAGAACGTCCTGGCGCGCGCGAGATCGGGGCTGGCCAGTTCGTTCCAGCGGATGCGCTGTACCTCCTTCACATCGAAGACGTCGCTCTTCGCGTTGGGTTTGCCGGGCGGTGGAATCGGCGTCATCACGTAGAAGGGCGTGCCCATCGGGTCGGCGACCATGGCGATCCTGCCGACGGGCAGATCCATGCCCGGCATCACCACCCTGGCGCCGTCGGCCACCATGGCCTGGATGGAGGCATTGACGTCCGCCACGTGCAGATAGCCGAGCCAGCACGGCTGTGCGCCATTGCGCAGCATGTCCTGGGACAGGCGCAGCACACCGCCGGCAGAGCCGCCATCGCCGCGCATGATCATCCGGTAGTCCGCTCCGTTCGGCATGGGCGCGGGCGCGTCGGAGATCTTCCATCCCACGACGGCGCCGTAGAACCTGGCGGCCGCGTCGGGATCGTGGGTCATCAGCTCGTACCAGATGAAGCTTCCGGCGCTCATGGTCTCACTCCGTTCGTGAACAGCGGCGGGAGAGCGTAGCGGACGGATGTGCACCGTGTTGAGGGAAGAGCAGGGGGGCCGCCCCGGGGAGGAGCGCCGGTCCTTCCCCGGGGGCCCCGTCGCTCATTACTGGACGACGTTGACGCGGGAGGAGCCGAAGGACTCCTTCTTCCAGACGCCGTTGTCCAGGCCGCGCACGTACGGGGTGCCCTGGAACAGGGTGACGTCAAAGGCGCGGATGCCGCCGGGGTGCTCGGCCCAGGTGCTGCCGGTCGCCGAGGACCAGAGGCCGTCATTGGCCCCGATGCCCCACAGCTTGCCGGTGGCGCCGTCCACCGCCAGCCGCTTGAGCGTCGTGGTGGCGGGCAGCTGCACGAAGGAGGAGCCGTTGTGCTTCCAGACGCGGTCATCCATGCCGATGATGTAGGGGATGCCCTGCGCGACCGCGATGTCCTTGCCCGTCGCGGAGGTCGGAGCCTGCGCGCTCCACGCGAGGGTGGCGGGGTTGAAGGAGTAGACCTTGTCGTCCAGGCCAATGACCCAGACCTTGCCGGTGGACTCATCCACCGTGAGGCGCTTGGCCGTCTGCGACGTCTGGACCCACCCCGCGCTGGTGCCCCGGTAGACGAAGTCGTTCATCCCAATCAGATACGGAATCGTGGCGGTGGCGGCGATGGCCTTCGCGCTGCCGCCCGGGTTCACGTCCAGGTAGACGCCGGTGTTGACAGGGACGCTCAGGCGGTCATGGGTGGTGAGGACGGCGCCCGTGCTGCCCACGGTCCACAGCTGGCCATTGGAGCCCACCGCGAAGTCGTTGACCACGGAGTTGCTCAGCACCGCCGGCGAGCTCGCCGCGGGCCAGAGGAGCGAGTTGATGTGATTGGGCGCCGCACCGCTGGGGATGCCCACGCCGTTCATCGGGGACCAGGGTGCCAGATGCTCCACGCCGATCCAGGGCGTCAGCATCGCCTGGTCGATGGCGTATGCGCTGTCGAGCGGCAGGGGGCGCAGCGAGCCTCCGCACTGGGGGGACCACAGCGTCGGCGACGCGTCCGACGCGATCGCCCCGATGTGGAGGTGCGGCTTCGAGGAGCTGCCCGAGTTGCCCACGAGGCCCAGGAAGTCGCCCTCGTGGACCACCGCGCCCACGGTCAGCAGGGCGGGGTTGAGCGAGCCGGCCTGCATGTGGGCGTACCCGACCAGATACGTGCCGTTGTCGATGGTGAAGCTGTTGCCGCCGCCGTGCGACGCCGGGTTGACGGTGCCCACCGGGAAGTTGGTGGCGTCGGTGTTGACGAAGTCCGTCACCGTGCCCCCGGTGACGGCGTAGATGGGCTTGCCCCACTGCCGGTAGTGCTCGTTCTGCGAACCGTCCGTGCCCGGAAGGAGGTCGGACCAGCCGGAGCCCGTCCAACCATAGACCCCCACGTCATAGGCGAAGAGCTGGCAGCCCTGGACGCTCGCGCCGTGCACCGCGCCCATGCCCTGCCAGTATTCGTGGGGACGCAGGTCGCCCACACGGCCCCAGAAGCGGTTGCTGCCGGACGGCGTGTCCGCCTGGTAGGCGGCGAGCGTGAACGTCTGCATCAGCGGGTTCGCATAGCCCGTGAAGAAGAGCCGCATGCGGATGCTGGTCGGCGCCGGGTTCGGCAGGATGATGTTGTCAGCGGCGCTGAACGCCCAGTTGCGGACCGCGTTCGCGGGCACGACGAGGTTGGTGGACATGCCCGTCAGCAGCGTCGTTCCGGGAAAGTCGATCAGCACCGAGGTCAACGTCACGGACGTCGCCTGGTTGTTGCGCAACGCCAGCGCGAGCGACACCTGGTGGCTGGGCCCTGGCCCGCCGAGGTAGGGGGAGGCCATGGTGAGATAGCGGATGGCGCCTCCCTCCATGGGTTCGTAATAGGTCGTGACGTCCGGTGTCTGGGCGGACGCGAGCTGTCCCCACAGGAGACAGGGCAACAACAGCAGCAGGGTGCGGAGGTTCATCATGGGTGCTGGGGTCCTTGGTTTGGGGCAGGCCGCCTCCAGAGCAACGCGTGTGCCAAGACCCGCTCCCCCGGAAGCGCCCTCCAGCACGGCATGCGTTGGCGTTGCCCCGGCTTGCTCCATACTGGAGGCACGATGCGACGCGACGAGTCTGGCCTGGTGGTGCTGCCCGCGCGGCTCGCGGGAGTGGACGGGGTCCGCGTCGCGGGGGATACGCGGCTGTGGTCCGGCGTCTCCACGCGCTACGGCGTCACGGTGGTCTACGCGGGTGCCTTCGACTTCTGGTACCGAGGGCGGGCCTGGACGCAGGCCGAAGGGGTGCTGAAGTTGAAGGAGCCGGGAGAGGTGCACCGCGACCTGCGCGTGCATGCGCCGGTGACCGCCCAGTCGCTGACCCTGGCGGTGCCGGTGGTGGAGGGAGCCGCACGCGAGCTCGGGCTGCGCGCACCGCCCCACCTGCCCGCGCTCTCTGGCGGTATCGGACGCGCCGAGGCGCTGGCCCTGCACGCGGCGCTGAGGGATCCGGGCAGTGATGCGCTCGCGCTGCAATGCCTGCTCGCCGGGATGCTCGCGGCGCTGCTGGGCGCGAGCGCCAGCGCGTCAGTGGAGGCGGTGCCCCGCGCACGCCGCGCGGCGCTGCGTGCACGCGACCTGCTGCACGCCTCGGTCGTGAAAGGCGTCAGCCTGGAGGCGCTCGCGCTGGCCTCGGGCCTGGGCCGCTTCCACCTGCTGCGCACCTTCCGTCAGGAGCTCGGGCTGACGCCCCATGCCTACCTCACGCACCTGCGCGTTTCGCGGGCGCGCGAGCTGCTTGCCCGGGGCGTCCCCGCCGCACGCGCGGCCCTGGAGGTGGGGCTCTACGACCAGAGCCAGCTGCACCGGCACTTCGTGCGCATCGTCGGCACCAGCCCGGGGGCCTACGCGCGCGCCGTGCGCGGCACGTCAACTTCGCCCAAGAAGGGCGCGGAGCGGGTGCCACATCCTCGCCGCTGAGTCCGCCGTCGGGTCGGTCCCGCCGCCGGAGCCTTCGCGAGGTCCCGCACCATGCTCCTCTCCCTGTCCCTCCTGGCGGCGCTGCTCGGCGCAGCGCCGACCCCACCGCCCCAGGAGTTCCACGTCACCTGGCTCGGCCACGCCGGCTTCGAGGTCGTCTCGCCCGGGGGCACGCGCCTGCTCATCGACCCCTGGTTGAAGGAGAACCCGCGTGCGCCCGAGGCCTGGAAGGACCTCGCGCGCCTCGCACGGACGCCGCCCGCGGCCATCCTGCTCACGCACTCGCACGGGGACCACGCGCAGGACGTGCACACCCTGGCGCGCCTGAGTGGGGCTCCCGTGGTCGGTACGGGGGAGACGCTGCGCTGGCTCAAGGTCCCGGAGGCCCAGCAGCTCACGGTGAACGTCGGCGGCTCCACGCGCATCGGCGACGTCACGGTCCACGCGGTCCCGGCCATGCACTCGTGCGAGCCTGACGGTCGGCCCCTTGGCTACGTCCTGGTGCTCCCCGGGGGACGCTCGCTCTACCACACGGGCGACACCTGGCTGTTCGGCGACATGGCCCTGGTGCAGGAGCTCTTGCACCCGGACATCGTCCTCCTCAACGTGGGCGGCGGGCGCTACGGCATGGACCCCCGGACCGCGGCGCTCGCGGTGCGCAAGTACTTCCGGCCCTCGGTCATCGTGCCCATGCACTTCGGCACCTTCGAGCCGTTGGCGACCGAGGCCCAGGCGCGCGAGGCCCTTGGAAGCGATACACGCGTGCGCTGGCTCACCCCGGGCATCGCCGCGTCACTTTGAGTGGCCCCCCGGGCTGGAGGAGGGGAAGCGAGCGAGGCCCGCGGCCCCCGGAAGCGGCGCGCGTGACTCCTGATCCGGCGTTCGGCCACACCGGTACCCGGGTGTTGCATGTTTCACCGGAAGTCACTGATGCGACTTCGCGTTCCCGGCTTACATGTCGAGGGCACCTGTCCTCGCCGGCGGAGACCTCTCCTCCATGTACACCCTTGATGAAGCACTCTGGCCGCTGGTCATCGTCCAACGCGGCGACACCACGACGGACCAGGAGATGGAGAGCCTTCTTCAGAGCCTTTCCAACCTCATCAAGCGACGCGAGCCCTATGTCCTGGTGATTGATTTCTCCCGGTCCCGTCCGCTGACCCATTCACAGCGGATGATGCTGGCGGATCATCAAACCGCGACCGCGGACCTGGCGCGCGAGCACTGCAAGGGATTCTTCGTGGTGGTCAACTCGGCCACCGCGAGGCTGGCGAGGGCCGTCACCAGCTTCATCCGGCCCTCCACGGACCAGCATGAGGTGGTCGCGTCGCTGGAGGAGGCGCTCGAGCGCGCCGCGCTCCGCTTCGAGGAGGCGGGGGTGCACATGGGGGCCTTCATTGCCCGGGCCCATGCGCGGCGGCTGAAGGCCGGTCTTGCCCCGAGCAGCTCCAGCGCCCGTCACGACTGAAGGCTTCGCCCCCCGTCCTGGCCCCGTGGGACGCGGGAGGTGGCAAGGCTTGTGTGCAAGTCCTGCACGACCACGGCAAGCCTTGCCGTCGTCCTCGCGGCCTCGCAGGGGGAGCCACACGGCATACGCGGTGCACTCCAGGGGCTCCACCCGGAGGCATCATGCAACGCGTTCCACTCTTGTTGGCCCTCGCCGGCCTCATCCCCACGGGGGCCCTGGCGGCGCCTTCCGTCACGAAGCTCCTCCCCCAGGACGCGCTGGTCCACTGCAGCCCCGGCACTCCGTGCGTCCAGCCCACGGCGGACGGCGTGGTGGCCCCCCTGGAGTACGCCGACGGCAAGAAGTTCCCGCTGCAGGACTTCGTGAACGGAGGGCCCAACGGGGACCTGTTCCTCTACGTCTCCGACAACGCCAGCTACACCGCGGACGAGTGCAACGTGGGGAAGCCCCAGAACCCCTGCCACGCGCAATCCCTGTTCATTGGCATGCGCCTGCCCCGGCCCAGGAACGCCAGCGGGAACCTCGTGGGCCTGGAGGGCACCGTCAACGTCTGGCTCGACGCGAAGCGCGGCGAAACCCTCCAGCAGGTCCCCGGCGCGTACGTGCCTCGTGGCGAGGACCGGCGCATTACGCTGAGCTACTCCACGGTCAAGGGCTACGCGAACACCGTGCAGAGCAAGGGGGACCTCCTCAACGGTACGAATGGCTGGATCGCGCTCGCGGCCCCCACCGAGGCCTGGCCCACCACCGTGAACGTGTCGAGCCCTGCCTCGGACCCGACCCACGTCCACATCGAGTTCGAGATCAAGCTGGCGCCGGGCCTCCCCGCCGGAGGCGCGAGCGAGCCGCTCCTGGCCACGGTGCGCAAGCTGGGACTCGGCATCGAGCACACGCCCATCCCGACGACCTCCGCGCAGACGGTGGGTGGCGGCCGGTTCCCCAACTTCTCGGGCCCGTCGGCCGGAGGCACCCTGACGGGCGCCTGGGAGACGCTCGAGTTCGCGAGCCCGACCCCGATTCCACTCAGCTTCGCCATGTGGAACGTGGGGCAGATGCCCGATGTGACGGCTTGGGTCGACGATGGCGGCTCGGGTGAAATCGATACCGTGGCCCAGCGGATCTTCCGGAAGGAGGTCGCATGCATCTCCGAGATCTGGATGGCCCATGAGCGCGGCGAGCTCATCGAGAAGGTCAACGCGCTGCGCGCGAACGCGCAGCTGCCGCCCATGCAGGCCGTCACCGAGCTGAACGACAACGTCCTCCAGCCGTCCCTGTTCAGCACGGGGCTGGTGTTGCTGTCCTCGCGGCAGATCCTCGAGGGCGGGGTGCACCACTTCCCCTTCGGCATGTGCACGGGCAGCGACTGCGCCCAGGCCAAGGGTGTGCTCTGGGCGCGCATCGCCACGCCCGCAGCGACGGCCCCCGTCATCGTCGACGACCACGACGTCCCCACGGTCGCCGCCGGGACGGACTACGCGGAGTTCGTCGACGTGTTCTGCACGCACGTCAACGCGGGAGACAACACGTCGGGGCCCGACACCACCGCGCGCGAGAACCAGTTCTCCAACATCAAGGCCTACGTCCAGCAGGTGCGCCAGGGCGGCCCCCTGACCGACACCGTGTTTGGCTTTGACGTCCATGACGCCTTTCCCCAGGGCACCTGGCCGAGCGGCCTGGACCGCCCCGCCTTCCTGCTGGGGGACCTGAACACCCTGGGGCCCAAGGGCGCGGAGACGGACGTCGGCTTTGCCCACTACGCGGACATGGTGGGCCCCGGCCTCCTCGACATCCGCAAGCTGAGCGAGTTCGACAAGGCCAACACGCAGTTCTCCGAGACGCGGGACCTGGCCCGGGCGGTCTCCGGGCCGGACCCGATGGCGGCCGGAACGTGGCTGTCCAGCGTCTGCACCGACAACGTGGTGAACGAGCTGAACGCCAAGAAGCGGCTCGACTACGTCCTGGTGTTCCCCGCCGAGGACACCCTGGACTTCCCCGCGTTCGCGTTGCTCAACGGCTCCACGGCGAGCGTCAACCCGCACTTCGATCCCACCTCCGGCAGCGAGGACTCCGAGGGAAACCTCATCCAGCAATGCCTGTCGGATCACGCCATGGTGGAGGTCACCGTGCAGTTGGCGCGCGTGAAGGACGTCGTGAAGTACAACCCGATGAAGAAGCACCGGATCGAGTACGCCGTGAAGCAGGTCACCGACCTGGAGACCGCGAGCGGCTGCTGCGCGGACTGGTTCACGCCCCGCGTGCTGATGACCGCCAATGGCCTCACGCAAGTGAACGCCTTCCCGAACATCCTCGAGGACCAGACCATCTACCCGAACTGGCTCGTGCACACGGGCCCCGACAACCTCTTCCCCTTCCCGGACCTGCCGGTCGGATTCTCCGGGACGGTGAACATGACGTCGGCCATCTGGGAGTCGGACTCCGGCCCGAACGACCACTACGACTCCACCCCCGAGAGCAGCGCCCTCCTGGCGGCGGACGACAAGGACGCCCACTTCACCTTCTTCGCGAACAGCGGCGTGCTGCGCCGGGTGAAGGGCGAACTGCTGGCCATGGACTGGCTCACCGGGGTCGAGCTCCTGGGGAGCTTCATGGACGGCTACGAGAACGGCATCACCGTGGAGACCGCGGGACACGACACGGCCACGGGCGACAACGCCCGCGTGCGGCACTACTTCAACGTGAAGGAACTGGAATCGCCATGAGCACGATGAACCTGAAGTGCGCGGTGCTTGCACTGGTGCTGGGCGGGACGGCCCAGGCGGTCGAGCCGATGGTGCCCTACGACAACTTCAACCCGATGGAGCCCAACCCTCCACGCGCGACGAAGATCCGCGGCATCGACCCGGCCCGGTGGGTGGAGGAGCAGACCGGCACCCGGCTGGACTCCGTCCGCGAGCTGGCCTTCACCCGCCTGCGGTTGATGAGCCGTTCGGACTCGGGGGCGGGGCGCTTGGGCCTGCTCTTCTCCCAGTCACCGGCGGTGACGGCCATGGCGGCGAAGGTGCGCCTGAACAACGCCAGGAGCACCGGGTGCACGGCCCCGGCGGGGACTCCGGCGGCCCAGAGCACCGCCGAGCTCACGGGCCACTTCTTCAACACCCGGGGCGCGGTGGGAAGGAGCCTGCAGGACGACGTCACCGCTTCCATCCGCACCGTCTCGCGGTCCACGGACCCCGTCGGCTCCAATGCGCTGCGGGTGGAGGCGGTCATCGAGCGGTGCACGAACTCCACGTGCTCGACACGCACGCAGCTCTTCGCGGCGGACCTGGGCCTGGTCCACCAGGGCGAGCAGGCGGCGCTGCGGCTCCAGTGGGACGTGGCGAATCACCGCTTCGTGTTCCAGCGGGACACGCAACCGGAGGTGTACGGGGCCTACACCGTGACGGACACCCATGCGCCCGGCAACTCCGGCAAGGCCCTGGTGGTGACCCACGACCTGCCCACCTGCACCAGCGGCACCCCCGCGCCCCTGGGGTATGCGAACGCGTACTTCCACGACGTCTTCGTGAACGAGTCCGCGGCGCCCGCCCCCTGACGGCAGCCGCGAGCTACAGCACCTCTTCGTAGGCGCTCTTCCAGCTGTAGCTCCCGTCCTGCTTGCCCACGATGGAGGTCTTCGCCGGGTCGATGTAGATGGTCAGCACGCTCCCATCGAGCGAGACCTTGGTTCCTTCCGTCGACAGCTTGCAGACCGTCTTGGTGACGGCCTCCTTCACCGCGGCCTTGCCATCCGCGGTGCCGCAGACCTCGACCAGGGTGCCCACGGCCATCTGGCATGCGCTCTGGGTCCGGTCCTTCATCGGGTCGAAGGCGGGGTAGGTCGACCTGTCGTAGCTGCTCTTCACCGCCGACCCGCAGGCCTTGTTGACCGCGTCCTCCTTCTTCTTCAGCTCCGCGTCATAGACGGCCCAGCCGTTCTTCTGGGCCACGGTGAGCCGCGCGGGCTTGGAGGCGGACTCGTCCGCGATGGCGAGCGAGGCGAACAGGCAGAGGCACAGGGACGGAATCCGGAACATGAAGGCTCCTGGTGGAAGCGGTGTGCGGGAATGCGGACCGCCGCTCCTCGAGGGAAGGGCCCCGGGGAATTCTTTTGCATTTGTGCTCAGTGTCTTTCTCTACCCAGCTTCCGCGCGCCCGCTTCTCGTGGTCTTACAGGGATGCCGTGGTAGCAGATTTTTCCCGGCCCACGGCTCAGTTCCCCCGCTGAGAAATGGAGTTCGCGATGAAACACCCTCTCTTGAGCATGTTCGGGCTCGCCAGTGTTGTCTGCGCCGCGAGTGCCCCCTCCGTCGCCGAGGCCCAGGTCCCGCCTCCGGCCTGGGTGCGCCAGCTGGGCGCCACCCTGGATGAGCAGGCCAACGCCGTGGCCGTCTCCGGCACGAGCGTCTACGTGGTAGGCCAGACGACCAGCCAGCTCGGCGTCGAACCGAAGGCCGGCGGTCAGGACGCGTTCGTTGCCCGGTATGACACCACCGGCAACCTCCAGTGGGTCCACCAGCTCGGCACCTCGGGAACGGACCGCGCCATCGCCGTGACCACCGACGCGGACGGCAATGCGTACGTCGCTGGCACCACCTTCGGCGGCTTTGATTTCTATACCAATTCGGGCGGCATCGACTTCTTCATCGCCAAGTATGACGCCGCCGGCAATCGCCTGTGGCTGCGCCAGAACGGCACGCGGATGGATGACTTCGCCACCGGCATCGCCATTGGCGCGGACGACACCCTGTACTTCACCGGCTACACCGGTGGCAGCTTCGCCAACGGCGGCAATCCCAACAACTACGACATCGTCGTGGCGCTCTACGACACGGGGGGCAACCCGTACTGGCTCCAGCAGTACGGCACCGCCATGAACGACGTGGCGCGCGGCATCGCCGTCACTCCCACTCACGAGGTCTACGTCGTCGGCAACACCTCCGGCAGCCTCGACGGCACCACCGCGCCGGTGAGCAGCGACATCTTCCTGCTCAAGCTCGACATCCTCGGTGCCCAGCAGTGGGTCCGGCAGATCGACGCGGGCGACCTCGATGACGCAAAGAGCGTCGCCGTGGGCCCCGACGGCGCCGTCTACCTCGCTGGCGAAACCTTCGGCAGCCTGGATGGCAACACCAACTCCGGCACCATCGACGTGCTGCTCGCCCGCTACGACAGCGCCGGCAACCGCGACTGGAGCCGCATGCTCGGAGGGACGCAGCCCGACTACGCGTTCGGCGTCGCCGTCACTCCGGACAACGTCGTGCAGGTCGTCGGCTACACCTCCTCCACGCTCGACGGCAACCCGCAAGCGGGCCTCTCCGATGCCTTCCTCACCCGCTACGACGCGCTCGGCAACAAGCAGGGCACCCGCACCCTGGGCACGCCGAGCCCGGACATGGCCCGCGGCGTGGCCGTGGACGCCACCGGTGCCACCTACGTCGTCGGACAGACGTACGGAAGCCTCGGCGGCAACACCTCCGCCGGCGGTTACGACGCCTTCCTCGCCCGCTTCTGATTCGACAGACACCCCTGTGCGTACGAAGGCCTGCTCCCCCGGGACGCCCCATGGGAGAGCAGGCCTGTTCGCGACCACCGCCGGGCTACACCCGCCGCGGGTCGCTCAGTACGTGCAGCGCAGGACCTGGCGGTAGGTGCCGCACTGGCTGAAGTCCGTCGTGCCCGCGGGCGTGTCTACCGGCGCAGCCCGACGAACAGGTTCCCGCTCTGCTGGATGTTGAGCCGCAGGTACGTGGCGGCATCCGCGCAGGCGCCCCGTCCGGTCTCCAGCCGCAGCACGTTCCCGTCCAGCGTCAGGTCCCCCGTCGCCAGGCAGCCGCCGATGTCGGTGCCCTTGAGCCAGTCGTCCATGTCCAGGGTCCCGCCGAAGGCGGCGGGATGGTCCGCGAACTCCCTGGGCAGCCCTGTCGGGATGCCCCGGATTTCGAAGCGCATGGGCTCGTCCGACTGGAATGCGAACTCCAGCATGTGGGGCCTGCCCTTGTAGATGAAGCGCGCGCGAAGCTGGAAGCTGGGGTGCTCCGGTGTCCCCGGGGCCCACCGCGTGTCGATGGCGTCGTAGGAGACGCGAGGGACGAACACCTGCTCGCCCCCCACGGTCAGGGGCCTGGCCGAACCCACCTCCACGGGGCCCGGTAGGTGCAGCACGCCATGACTGCCCTCTTCGGGGCCCGGGAGGTAAGGCGAGTCAGGGATGCTCGCCACGGCGTCCTCACAGGACATCGCTGGGGAGAGGAGCTCCTTGGCGTCCTCGCAGCGCATCGTGGGTGGCAGGTCCATCCGCAGGTCCGCCAGCCTGTACGTCAGGCTGTCCACCTTGAAGTAGATGCGGTCGGCCGAGCCGAAGGCATCCGGGGCCTGCTCGAAGCTGCTCGTGCCCAGCACGAGCGTGTCCGAGCCGTAGCCGAAGTCGAGCAGGTAGGCGTTGCTGTCGGAACCACCGCAGGCAGAGAGGGCCAGGGTGGCGGTGAGGCCGAAGGTCCGGCGCCAGGAGGCTGAAGTCATGTGGAAAGGAGGCCTTGGGTTTCGAGGTCCTGCCGGCAGCCGTATCGCTCGCTGAGCGGTCCGGGCACGGCTGTGTCTCCACAATCGCACGTTGCGGGGCTCGGCGGGCGTTGCCAGGGGGGAGCCCCCTCGCGGTGCTGACCAGCCGCGAGGGGGCCGAGTGGGGCGACAGCCTCCGGGCTACACCTGCCGCGGGTCGCTCAGTACGTGCAGCGCAGGACCTGGCGGTAGGTGCCGCACTGGCTGAAGTCCGTCGTGCCCGCGGGCTGCGAGTGGTAGCAGTTGGAGACAACGGGGTCGCAGGGCGGGCTGGGCCAGACGTCGTAGGCGTCGCCGTCGGTGAGCGCGAGCTCCGTCACGCGCGCCACCAGCCGGGCGGTCTTCTGCATCGTCGCGCCGTTGTCGCCCCCCGCGCTGAAGTTGAGCGGGACCGTGTGCGGGTCCATGGCCTGCTGGAGCGTCGGGTAGGACCAGTCGAGCTTGTAGTTGGGCCGGCCCCAGACGGACGGGATGCCGTCGGGCGCCGTGACGGAGAGCCAGTCGATGTACCCGGAGGCCGAGGCGTGGCCCCGGTACAGGAGGTTGTTGTTCGGCTGGATGACGTAGCGGGGGGTGACCGCCTCGTCGATCCAGATGCCCGAGTCACCGCGGAAGTCGAAGAAGCGCGGGGCTACCACGATGCGCGCGGTGTACGCGCGCGGCGTCCCCGTGTTCGTGGTGACCTTGACGAAGAGCGGCAGGCCCGAGAGCACCGTGTTGAGCTCGTAGCCGTCGTGCAGGACGATCTCGAACCGGCGCTCGCTGATGATGTTCGCGTCGCCGAAGGCGTCATCCGGGACGAAGCTGAGGACGTCCGCGAGGTAGCGGTTCGCGGTGGCGTGGATGACGAGGGCGCGCACGCCGTCACGCTGCTCGAAGGTGCCGAGCGTCTCGAAGCTCAGCTCGTTGTCGCCCACCGAGGCGTAGAGGCGGGTCGCCGTCGCCGCGGCGGTGCTGACGCCCAGCTCCTCCGGGGACTCGGATTCGATGGGGGTGTTGTCACAGGCCGCGAGCGCGGCGAAGCAGGTCAAGGCAAGGGCGCGTAGACGCATGGGGATCTCCAGGTGAGGAATTCCCTGTATCACACGCCAGTGACACCGCACCTGCCTGGGATTGTGCCAGCCTTGTCACACATGCGTGAGGCGTGCTCGCCACGGCGCTTCCTCCCGGTGGGGGAATCGGGTCCACTTGGCGCCCTTCCACGAACGGGTGCCTCCTCCATGACGAAGAAGACGGCTGCTTCCGATGTGAACCCGACGGGTCTCTCCCGCCGTACGCTCCTCGGGGCCGCGGCGGCCGTGACGGGGGCGCTGGCCGCCCGCGATGCGCGCGCCGCCACGCCGACCGCCGCCGCGCCCGGGGCCTTCGCGCTGGAGGAGGTGACGGTCGCGGAGCTGCGCGCGGGCCTGGAGTCGGGCAGGTACACCGCGCGTGGGCTGACGGAGGCCTACCTCGGGCGCATCCGTGCGCTGGACCGCACCGGGGACCTGCCGCTGTGCTCCGTCATCGAACTGAACCGGACGCGCTCACGCTGGCGGACGCGCTGGACGCCAAGCGCAAGGCGAAGGGCGCGCGCGGGCCGCTGCACGGCATCCCCGTGCTCATCAAGGACAACATCGCCACGGCCGACAGGATGCAGACCACCGCGGGCTCGCTCGCGCTGGTGGGCGCCGTCCCCCCGCGTGACGCCTTCATCGTGGAGCGGCTGCGCGCCGCCGGCGCCGTCCTCCTGGGCAAGACGAACCTCAGCGAGTGGGCCAACTTCCGCTCCACGCACTCGACCAGCGGCTGGAGCGGACGCGGCGGCCTGTGCCGCAACCCCTATGCGCTGGACCGGACCCCCTCCGGTTCAAGCTCCGGCTCGGGCGCGGCCACCGCGGCCAGCTTCTGCGCCGTGTCGGTGGGCACGGAGACGGACGGCTCCATCGTCTCGCCCGCGTCCGCGTGCTCGCTGGTGGGCTTGAAGCCCACGGTGGGGCTCGTCAGCCGCGCGGGCATCATCCCCATCTCCTCGACCCAGGACACCGCGGGCCCCATGACGCGCACCGTGGCGGACGCCGCGGCGCTGCTGAGCGTGCTCGCGGGTGAGGACCCACTCGACGCGGCCACCGCCGCGAGCAAGGGCCGCGCCCACCCGGACTACACGAAGTTCCTCGACCCCCAGGGGTTCAAGGGGGCGCGCATCGGTGTGCCGCGCGAGCGGCTCTTCGGCTACCATCCGGCCACGGACGCCATCGTGGAGCGCGCGCTCGAAGTGATGAAGGCGCAAGGGGCCGTGCTGGTGGACCCGGTGACGCTGCCCAACATGGCGAAGCTCGACGAGGCCGAGCTGGAGGTGATGCTGTATGAGTTCAAGGCGGGCCTGGAGGCCTGGCTCGCACAGCTCGGCGAGGGCGCCCCCGTGCGGACGCTCGCGGACCTCATCGCCTTCAACGAGAAGCACCGCGAGCGCGAGATGCCGTACTTCGGCCAGGAGCTGCTGCTCCAGGCGCGGAAGAAGGGCCCGCTCACCGACGCCGCCTACAAGAAGGCGCTCGCGACGTGCCGCCGGTACTCGCGCGCCGAGGGCCTGGACGCGGTGATGAACCAGCACAAGCTGGATGCGCTCGTGGCGCCCACCCAGGCACCGGCGGGCCCCATCGACCTGGTGCTGGGAGACCACTGGCTGGGCAGCAGCTCCACGCCCGCCGCGGTGTCCGGCTATCCCAGCATCACGGTGCCCGCCGGCGACGTGCACGGGCTGCCGGTGGGGGTGTCCTTCATCGGCCGCGCGTGGAGCGAGCCCGTGCTGCTCAAGCTCGCCTACGCCTACGAGCAGGCCTCGCACGCGCGGCGCAAGCCCACGTTCGTCCGGAGCGTGGACCTGCGCGGCGCGTAGCGCGTCAGCAGCCCGCGGGCCTCTGGCTGATGGCGTAGAGGAACATCGCGAAGTTGGCCAGGAGCTGGAGGATGACGATGGCCACGTAGGCGCCTCCGGTGGCCCACAGCGCGGCGACCTGGACCATCAGCAGGGCGCAGTTGGCGGCGACGGTGAACCAGCCGCCCGTCAGCACGGCGCCGAAGATCTTCCCCAGCGTCCCGGCCGCGTAGAACGCCTTGATGATCCGGATGATGCTGTCGGCGTCCAGGGTGGCGCTCTCCGCCACGTCCTTCACCGCGTAGAGCAGCGGGGTGCTCTCCGTGACGGCCTCCGTGATGGGGGAGATGAGCTTGGCTCCGGCGAAGCCCACGCCGAACGCCGCCAGCAGCATGGAGAAGCCGGTCGCGGCCACGGTGACGATCCACCCGACGCACGGGCTGATGGCCGCGGTCAGCTGCATCCGGCCGGCCTCCACCTTGCCCCGCGCGGTGTGGTGGAAGAAGACGAACTGGTTCCCCTGCACCTCGCCGGTGAAGGCGCCCACGGGCGCGCTCCCGGAGGCGCCCACCCGCGCCAGTCCCTGGTACAGGTTGTCGCGGGAGAGCGACCGGAACTGCTCGCGCATCGACTCGGGCAGGGTGGCCACGAGGGGTTCCAGGGAGGCGAGGATGCTCTTCGCCTGGTCCTGCGTCACCAGCTTCTGCTCGGGGAAGGACACCGGCTGCGCGAAGCTCAGCTGCGCGGAGGGCAACGGCGGGTCGGACTTCAACTGCTGCGTCGAGCTGGCCACGCCGGGCGGCGGCGTGGAGTCCGAGGGCAGCGTCGCGACGAGCGCCGGGGTGGCCGTGTTCTGGAACAGCGGCGGGTTGCCCGTCACCTGGTTGCCCAGGGCCAGACCGTTCCAGGCGTAGTACGCCACGCAGCCGTCGACGTCGCTGGGGTCCTGCGACATGTACTGCTGCACCTCGCTGGCGGAGAGCGCTCGGGACCAGAGCCCCGCGCCCTGGAGGTGCCCCTGGAAGTTGTAGGCGATCGCGCCCGGCGAATCGGACTTGAACTGGGAGCCGAACAGCCAGACCGGCTGCGCCAGCGTGGGCATGACGACCCCGGGGATGTTCATGACGAGCTGGCCGTCCTGGTAGAGGGTCAGCAGGCTGCCGTCATAGGTGGCGGCCAGGTGGTGCCACCCGCCGGGGGGCAGCTGCGAGAGGCGGCCCCAGCCCCCTCCGCCGGAGGGGGCGCGCACCTCGATCGTGAGGTCGTACGCGTTGTTGCTCCAGGAGAGGCCCAGCATGAAGCCCTGGTTGCTGACGCTGTCCATGCACGAGAACAGGGCGTGCGTGTCGGATTGGTAGGGTGAGGAAGCGTCGAGGTTGAACCACGCCTGCACGCTGAAGGGGCCGCCGTTCGCCACCGCCGTGAGGTTGTCGCGGGGCGAGGGTTGCACCGCCGCGTTCACCAGCCGCAGCGACGGGGCCAGCATCACCACCTGCGCCCCATTCAAGAGGCTGGCGTTGCCCAGGTTGCGGCCGGAGACGTCAGCGCTGCCGCCGTCGCTGAAGCTGTAGCAGGCGACGAGCGTCGGGTCCGGCTGCGGCACGTCCCACACCGGCTTGAGCTGGTCTCCGGACCGCGCGGCGGACCAGAAGGCGACGTTGAAGAACTGCGCGTCGCTGCTCATGCCCAGGACGAACGGGGTGTCGCTCCGGCCGAGGTTGGACTGGGTCCCCTGGATGAGGACCGTGCCATCCACGTACACCGTGTAGTTGCCGGCGCTCGCGCCGGTCGACACGAAGTTGATCAGGACGTACTGCCACACGTCGGGCCGCAGCTCGAGCTCCGAGACCTGACGCGACATGCCCGGCAGGGCGAACGACAGCCGCAGGCCGTGCAGTCCCAGGTACCAGGCGGATCCGGACGCCAGCAGCTTGCCGTCGTAGATGGGAACGCGCGGGCGCACCCAGAAGCCGATGGCGTACGACGCACTTCCGCTCAGGTCGAGCGGGCACTGTCCGCCCAGCGAAACGTACTGACCGAAGCGGACGTCGGCCGCGCCGTATTGATACATGGGTCTCATGGTGTGGGCTCCAGGGGGCGAGGGGGCGGTCCGTGCCCGCGGCGGTGGCGGGCATCGGGACCACTTCCTGGCAAGAGCAAGGAGCGCGCCATCGCGTCCGCGCCCGTGCTCCCCTCGGAGCCGCACGGGTGAGCGCGCCGCGTGCGTTCCGGCGTCACGCAGCCGAGTCGCGCCGGGACGCGGCGAAGCCCTCGACGTCAGGGCTTCATGGCGCGGAAGACCGCGTCCACGACCTCCTGCTCGGTGGGGAACGCCAGGCCGGTCTTCTTGATGACGACCCTTCCGTTCACCGCGACTTCAAAGACCCCGGACCCGCCCTTCTTCAGCTCCACATCCACTTCCAGCTCGTCCTTCAGCACGGCCGCCGCACGGGTGGCCCTGGGCAGGTAGCCTCAAGCAGTACAGTAGGTGATGGAGACCTTCGCGTCGGCCATGGTGTTTCTCCTGATGGGCCATGAAGAGGCCCTGCGTAAGGTTATTCGAGGAACGTGGGGCCGCCACGCTCCACCGCGCGCTGGTAGGCCGGGCGCTCGCGAATGCGGGCGAGGAAGTCCTTGAGCCGCACCATTCGCGTGGTGTCCCCGCGCGACAGGAGCGCCTCCACGGGGTAGCTCATCTGGATGTCCGCGACGCTGAACGCCTCACCGGCGAACCAGGGCGAGCGCGCGAGCTCTGCTTCAAGAAAGCCCACGTGGCGCGTGAGGTTGGGGCGCACCAGCTGTTGCTCCAGCGTGCCTCCGATCTTCCCCGTCACGGGCCGCAGGAAGAAGGGCACCGGCGCCTTGCGGATGCGCTGCGCGATGAGCGCGACCAGCAGCTGAGGCATCAGCGAGCCCTCCGCGTAGTGCAGGAAGTAGCGGTAGCGCGCTGCCTCGGGCGTCCCGGGTGGCGGCGTGAACCTGCCACCCCCGTAGCGCTCCACGAGGTACTCGAGGATGGCCGCGGACTCCGCGACAGGGGTGTCTCCGTCGGTGAGGACAGGGGACTTGCCGAGCGGGTGCACCTGGGCCAGCTCTGGGGGAGCCAGGAGCGTCTTGGGGTCCCGGGAGTAGTGGACTACCTCATAGGGCAGTCCCAGCTCTTCGAGCAGCCACAGCACCCGGTGCGACCGCGAGCGTTCGAGATGATGGACCTTGAGCATGGCGGGGTATCTACCCCGCCCCTCGGGCGCGAACCAGCCGGTCGCCCCGGGAAGCCGGGAAGCGAAGCCGCGAAGCGGCCTTCCGGACAAGCCGTCCCCAGCCCCGCCGGACTCCTCTCCTGAGCGCTGGGCTCCTGGCGCGGAGGCCCTATGCTCCCGCGCCATGCCCAGTCCCTACGTCATCAGGGCCGTCCAGTCCCGTGCGGAGCTGGAACAGGTCCTGGAGCTGCAACGCAGGAACCTGAAGCAGCACCTGTCCGAGGAGGAGCGGCGCACGCAGGGCTTCGTGACCGTGGCGCATGACCTGCCCACGCTGGAGCGCATGCACGCGGTGGCTCCCAGCATCATCGCCCTCCAGGGCTCCGAGCTCGTGGCGTACGCCCTGGTGATGCCCCGCGAGTGCCGGGAGCTCGTCCCGGTGCTGGAGCCGATGTTCGCGCTCGTCGAACAGCTCGAGGACCAGGGACGTCCCCTCCGGGAGCAGCGCTTCTACGTGATGGGGCAGATCTGCATCGACAAGGCCCACCGGGGCCAGGGCCTGTTCGAGGCGCTCTACCACCAGCACCGCGAGCAGCTCCGGGGCACCTTCGACTGCGTCGTCACGGAGGTCTCCGTGCACAACCGCCGCTCCCTGCGCGCGCATGAGCGGCTGGGCTTCCGCACCCTCCACACCTACGCGGACGCCACCGACACCTGGGCCGTGGTGCGCTGGGATTGGATCCCGCCCCCGCGGCGCCTGGAGGAACTCGAGCGCTCCGACAGGGTGCTCGCCGCGGCGGGAATCGGCCGCTGGTCCCGCGACCTGTCCCAGCCCCACATCGTCTGCGACGCCATCTGCCGCGTGCACTGCGGGCTGCCCGCGGACGGCCTGGTGGACCCCGCCCGGGTCCGGGAACGCATCCATCCCGAGGACCTGGAGCGGGTGTGGGACGCGGCCCGGCGCTCAATGGAGGAGCGGGCGCCCTTCGAGCTGCGCTTCCGGACCCGCCCGAGCGCGGAGGCTCCCTCCCGCTGGTTGCACGTCACGGGCTCCGTCTTCCACGACGCGGCGGGGCGCGCGCGGCACTTCGAGGGCATCTCACAGGACATCACGGCCGAGCGGCAACTGGAGGAGTCCCTGCGCCAGACGCTCATCGAGAAGAACGACTCGCTGCAGAACCTGGAGCTCATCAACCGCACGGGCCAGGCGCTGGGCGCGGAGCTGCAATTGGAGAAGCTGGTGCAGGGCGTGACGGACGCCGCCACCCAGCTCACCCGGGCCGCGTTCGGCGCGTTCTTCTACAACGTGCTGGATGAGCGCGGAAACGCATACATGCTCTACACGCTCAGCGGCGTGCCCCGGGAGGCCTTCGCGAACTTCCCCATGCCGCGCTCCACCCGCGTCTTCGAGCCCACCTTCAAGGGCGAGGGCATCATCCGCAGCGACGACATCACGAAGGACCCGCGCTACGGCCACAACGCGCCCCGCCGCGGGATGCCCGAAGGCCACCTCCCGGTGCGCAGCTATCTCGCGGTGCCGGTGAGCTCGCGCTCCGGTGAGGTGATTGGCGGACTGTTCTTCGGCCACCCGACGCCCGGCGTCTTCACCGCGCGCGAGGAGCGGCTGGTGGCGGGGCTGGCGGCGCAGGTCGCCGTGGCCATGGACAACGCCCGGCTCTTCCAGCGGGTCCAGGAGGCCGTCACGTCGCGAGACACGTTCCTGTCCATCGCCTCGCACGAGCTGCGCACGCCCATCACGTCCATGAAGCTGCTGTCGCAGCACATGCGCAAGCGCATCGACGCCAACGACCCGGCGGCCTTCACCCGCGAGCGCGTCACCCGGATGGTGGAGCAGACGGAGCGCTCCATCGACCGGCTCGCCCGGCTGGTGGATGACATGCTGGACATCTCGCGCATCGCCGCGGGCCGGCTGCAGCTGCACCTGGAGCGGGTGGACCTGGGCGACCTCGCGCGCGACGTGGTGGACCGCTTCGAGCAGCAGCTCACCGAGGCGGGCCATGCGCTCACGCTGCGGCTCGCGCGGGGGCTCGTGGGGAGATGGGACCGGGTCCGGCTGGAGCAGGTGCTCGCGAACCTGCTGACCAACGCCCTCAAGTACGCACCCGGGACGCCGCTCACGGTCAGCCTCCAGGCCCGCGACGACCACGCCGTGCTGGAGGTGGAGGACCGCGGGCCCGGCATCGCGCCGGGAGATCAACACCGCATCTTCGAGCGCTTCGAGCGGCTCGTCACCGCGAGCGAGGTGAGCGGCCTGGGCCTGGGCCTCCACATCGCCCGGCACATCGTGGAGGCGCACGGGGGCCGCATCCACGTGCGGAGCGCCGTGGGCGACGGCGCCCGCTTCTTCGTCGAGCTGCCCCTGGCGGGCCCCCCGGACGCCACGGCCGCGAAGCCGTAGGCCCTGGGGGCCCGCGGCGCCTTACGGGTGCGCGGAGTGAGCGGCGTGCGCGGAGTGAGCGGCGTGCGCGGGGAGGACGACCGGCGCCTCCAGGGGCGCGGTGGGCAGAAGGCCTGCTCCCAGGAGCGCGCCCTCGAGCGAGCCGTGCATCCGCGCTTCGAGCAGGTGCTGCGCGATCGGCTCGAGCGCGGCTTCCAGGTGGGGCGGGACCTTCACCAGGGCCAGGTGCGCGCCGCGCACGGCGAGGAACTCCGCCAGGTACTGGAGCGTCGCCACGCCGGCGGCGTCCACGAGCGTCACGCGCGACAGGTCGATGACCACGAGCTTCGCCCAGGGGGGACCGTCGACGAGCTCGTAGAGCTTGAGGTGGTTGATGAACAGGATGGGCCCGTCCACGCGCGCGACCAGGAGGTCCAGCGCCTCGGGGGCGCCAGTCGCCTCCGGGGCCTGCACGTGCAGGCCGCGCTGCAGCTGTGACGCATCCGTCACCCGCTGCACCTCCAGCCGCAGGGCGCCGTGGCGCCGCACGTAGAGGAGGCTCGCCAGCGCGAGCCCGGCCCCGATGCCGGCGAACACGTTGAACACGGCGATACCCAGCGCGGTGACGAGCACCACGCTCAACGTCGACTTGGACTGATTCCACATGGCAACAAGACCCTCCAGGTTGAGCAGGCGCACCCCCACGACCAGCAGGATGGCGGTGAGTGCGGCGATGGGGATGCGCGCCACCAGCGGCGCGAGCAGCGCCATGGCCACGAAGAGCCACAGGGCATGCAGGACGGAGGCGGCGCGGGTGCGCGCGCCTGCTTGGATGGACGCGCTGGCGCGCACGATGGCGCCCATCACCGGGAAGCCGCCGAACAGTCCGGCCGCGATGTTGGCCAGCCCCTGCGCGACCAGGTCCTGGTCCAGGTCACTGTGGGTGCGCGCACCCGTGAGCGCATCGAGCGAGCTCGTCGCGAGCAGCGAGCCGAGCGACGCAAGCAGCGCGAGGCCCACGGCCGCCGGCAGGAGCCCCGCGAGGTGCACGCCTTCGAAGGACGGCAGCGCGGGCATGGGCAGCGAGCGGGGCAGGGCGCCCACCGCGTCGTAGCCCGTCCCGAGCCAGACCATGAGCCCGGTGCCGAGCGTCAGCCCCACGAGCACCGCGGGGATGCGCTTGTGCAGCCGGGGCAGGGTCACCATGGCCAGCGCAGTGAGGGCTCCGGCGGCGACCCCGAGCCAGCCCACATGGGCACCCCAGGTGCGCTTCATCACGAGCGCCACGGCGTTCGCGTGCGTGTCCTCCACCGCGAACAGCCGCGGCAGCTGCGTGTTGAGCAGCAGCAGTCCGATGCCCACCGTGAAGCCCATCACCACCGGCCGGGGGATGAGGCGCGCGAACCGCCCGGCGCGCACGAACCCCATCGCCACCTGCATGACGCCCGCGAGCACCGTGGCGATGGCGAGGCCCGCGGCCCCGTGCGCCGCCACGATGGCCGCGGCCAGGGGCAGCAGCGCCGCCTCCGGCCCCGTGACCTGGAAGCGGCTGCCACTGAGCAGCCCGCCCACGACGCCCGCCACCACGCCGGAGACGAGCCCCACGCTCGCGGGCAGGCCCGCCGCGGTCGCGAGCGCGACGTTGAGAGGAAGTGCCACGCACGCCACGCTCAAGCCGGCCGCTGCATCGGCGGGCAGGCTGCCTGGGTGCACCATCTCGCGCCAGCTCTGGAGGAGCTCGCCCGCACGCCGGGTCGAGAAAGGTCGCTTGGAGAGAGCGGTTGTCGAACGCATGGACGACGGCGTCTTTCAGGTGCCGTGCCAGCCGCCCTGTCAGAGGGCGGCGTGCCCCCGCTGTCGGTCCGTCCCACCAGCGCCACTGTCGGCTGGGGCCGACACTGTCGGGGCCTACAGACGGCCGTGCGAAGTGACGGGCCGCGCCCACGGACGCGCGTTAGATTGCGCGCCATGTTGGTGCTTCGACTGCGCGCCCGGCTCCTGCTGTCCTACGCGGTGGTCACCGCGCTGCTGGTGGCGGCGTTCTCACAGATGGCCGTGGGCCTCATGCACACCCACGAGGTGGTGGCCAGCGTGGGCCAGGAGGAGCTCGCGGCCTTCGAGCG
This sequence comes from Corallococcus caeni, assembly GCF_036245865.1. Lineage (NCBI taxonomy): Bacteria > Pseudomonadati > Myxococcota > Myxococcia > Myxococcales > Myxococcaceae > Corallococcus > Corallococcus caeni. Next base: position 534,544 of record NZ_BTTW01000007.1, read on the forward strand.
CGAGCAGCGGGTGTACGTCGCGGCGTGGGCGCTCGAGCTGGCGGTGCGGCGCGGGGTGGTGGCCTGCGAGCAGCGCGAGAGCAGCGCGGCCAGCGTGCACCGCGCTGTCGCCAGCGCGCGCCAGGATCTCCAGACCGCGCTGGGTGCCGGCACGGCGCAGCTCGATGCGGGCTTCCGCGCGAGCGCCCAGGACTATGTGCAGTACGCCCTGCAACTGGAGCAGGCCGGCACCTGCGAGTCGATGCTGTCGTTTCCCCTGCGGGAGCGGCGGCTGCAACTGGATGAGGTCCTCACCACGGTGTGGTCCGAGCGCACGCGGGACATGCGCCTGGCCATCCAGGCGAAGGAGGACCACGCGCGTGCCATCGGCTCGGCGGCGCTGCGCTCAGGCGGCCTCTTCGGCCTCCTGGGCATCCTCGCCGCGGGAGTGCTCGCCTTCGGGCAGGCGCGCACGGTGTCGAACTCCGTGGCGCTGCTCTCCACGCATGCGCGCCGCATCGGCCAGGGTGACTTCAGCCCCTTGCCCCCGCTGCGCGGGCCCGAGGAGCTGCGCGCGCTCTCGCTGGACCTGGACCGCATGCGCGGCCGCCTGGCGGAGCTGGATCAGCTCAAGAGCGCGTTCGTGGCCTCGGTGTCCCACGACCTGCGCACGCCGCTGGCCCGCGTGCGCGAGGCCCTCTCGCTCCTGGGCGATGGCAGCACGGGCCCCCTGACGCCGCAGCAGGCCCGCGTGGTGAAGCTCGCGCAGGCCGCGTGCGAGCGTGAGATTCGCATGGTGACCTCCGTGTTGGATCTGTCGCGCGTGCAGTCCGGCCAGCCGCTGCAGCGCAACGCCGGGGCCTCGGTGGAGCAGATCGTCCAGAACGTCCTCCAGGACCTCGCCTTTGAAGCGGATGAGCGCAAGGTCCAGCTGGTGTTCGAAGCGGCCGCGAAGCCCGTGCGTGCGCCCATGGATGACGCGCTCGTCGAGCGCGCCCTGTCCAATCTGGTGAGCAACGCCATCGCGGTCTCCAGGGCAGGCCAGACGGTGCGCATCACGTGTGAGCTGGTGAGCCGCAAGCGCCCTGGCGCCGCCAGCCCCGTGCCCGCGGTCCAGCTGTCCATCGCGGACCAGGGCCCGGGCGTGCCCGCGCACGCGCGCGAGTGGATCTTCCGGCCCTTCGCCAGCCTGGAGGTCGGCGGGCGCCGCAGCACGGGGCTGGGCCTGGCCATCGCGCGTGAGATGATCACCGCGCATGGAGGGGAGCTGTCGCTCGCGGACACGCCCGCGCCTGGCGCCACCTTCACCTTCTGGATCCCCCTGGAAGACCCCGCGTCCCCTGGAGAGCGCCTTGACACCTGAGCCCCCCGTCCAGCAGCCCCGCGTGCTCCTGGTGGACGATGACCTCCAGCTCGCGGAGCTCATGTCCATGCGGATGACCTCCCGCGGCTACCACGTGACCGTGGAGAGCGAGGGCAAGGGCGCCCTGCGCAGGCTCGCGCAGGAGCGCGTGGACGCGATGGTGCTCGACCTGCGCCTGGAGGACATGGATGGCATGGAGGTGCTCCGGGCCGCGCGGCAGCGGGCCCCCGAGCTGTCCGTCATCATGCTCACCGCGCACGGCTCCATCGAGACCGCGGTGCAGGCCATGCAGGAGGGGGCCTACGGCTTCCTCACCAAGCCGTTTCACGACCACGAGCTCATGCAGAAGCTCACGCACGCGCTCGAGCGCTCGCGGCTGCGCCGGGAGGTGGCCGAGCTGCGGCTGCGCATGGGCGAAAGCGGCGAGCCCCTGCTCCTGGGCGTCAGCGAGGCCATCTCGCGCGTGCGCGAGCTGATCGCGCGCATCGCCCCCACCGACGCCACCGTCCTGCTCACCGGCGAGAGCGGCACCGGCAAGGAGCTGGCGGCGCGGATGCTCCACGTGCTCTCGCGCCGCAACACGGAGCGCTTCGTCGCCGTCAACTGCGGCGCCCTCCCGCCGGAGCTGCTGGAGAGCGAGCTGTTTGGCCACGTGAAGGGCGCGTTCTCCGGGGCCGTGCGCGAGCGCGAGGGGCTGTTCGGCGCGGCCAACGGCGGCACGCTGTTCCTGGATGAGATTGGCGAGGCGTCTCCGTCCGTGCAGGTGAAGCTCTTGCGCGTGCTGCAGGAGCAGCGGCTCACGCGGGTGGGCGCGGACGTGGAGGAGCCCGTGGACGTGCGGGTGGTCGCCGCCACCAACCGGGACCTCGCGGAGGAGGTGGCCGCGAAGCGCTTTCGTCAGGACCTCTACTTCCGGCTGCACGTGGTGCCCATCGAGCTGCCGCCCTTGCGCGAGCGGAGCGAGGACATCCCCTTGCTCGCGCAGCTCTTCCTGGAGCGCACGGCGAACCGCTATGGCCTGCGTCCGCCGCGCCTCGCGCCCGCGACGGTGGAATTGCTTCAGCGCTATGGCTGGCCCGGCAACGTCCGGGAGCTCATCCACGAGATGGAGGCCGCGGTGCTCCTGGCCGGCGCGGACGAGCTTCAGCCGCGGCACGTGCCTCGCCTGGGGCAGGCGCTGGAGCGGCCCCCAGCCGAAAGCGCGCAGCTGCCAGGGGTTCCGGGCGGCACGGAGGCCTTGCCCTCGCTGCGTGAGGCCCGGGATGCCTTCGAGCGCGCCTACCTCGCGGAGGCCATGCGCCGCAGCAACGGCAGTGTCAGCGCCGCGGCGCGAATGGCCGGGCGCAACCGGAGCGACTTCTACGACCTGCTCAAGCGCCACGGCCTGTCCGCCGCTGACTTCAAGGGAACGTCCGAGGGCGGTCCCACGCGCTGAGCCCGCGCGAGCCTTGACAGCCTGACTTCACGTGGGGAACGTGCGCGCCCCCTCATGTGAAAGGCCACGCGTGTCCGCCATCTCCGCCGCCCACCTCGCCACCCTGGGGTCGCTGCTGCTCGCCGCGTCCCCGGCCCGTGCCCAGGCGACCGAGCCCGAAAAGCCCCTGGAGCCCCCCACCGTCCAGCTCTCCGAGGAGGGCTACACGTTGTCCTCCGCCGACAAGGCCTTCGTGCTGAAGATCCGCGGACAGCTCCAGGGGGATGGCCGCTTCTACCTGGCGGACTCGGACCGGACCGGCACCAACACGTTCCTCATCCGGCGCCTGCGCCCCTTCCTGGACGGGACGCTGTTCGGCTTCGTGGACTTCCGGCTCATGCCGGACTTCGGCTACATGCAGCCGCTCGTCCAGGACGCGTACATCGACCTGCACCCCGTCGAGTGGCTCCGCCTGCGCGCCGGCCGCTTCAAGACCCCCTTTGGACTGGAGCTGCTCCAGGCCAACACGGACGTCCCGTTCATCGAGCGCTCGCTCACCTTCGATCTGGTCCCCGTCCGCGACGCGGGAGTGCAGCTGCACGGCGACATCGCCGGGGGACGCCTCCAGTATGCGTTCGCGGTGGTCAACGGCGATCCCGACGGCGCCAGCATCGACGTCAACACCGACGACAGCTTTGACCTGGTGGCCCGCGTCTTCGCCCAGCCCTTCAAGGGCGATACGTCCTCCGCGCTCCAGGGCCTGGGCCTGGGCGTCGCCGTCTCCCGGGGCCTCCAGTTCGGCACGCCCTCCGCCACGACCTCCGCGACCGGCCTGGTGCCTCAGCGCAGCACCGGCCAGGAGATCATCTTCAGCTACCTGAACAACGGCACCACCGGACCGACCACCATCGCGAACGGAGAGCACGTGCGCCTGTCGCCCCAGGGCTACTTCTACTGGGGTCCGGTGGGGCTGCTCGCGGAGTACGTCCTGTCGTCGCAGGAGGTGAGCATCGGTGACCAGCGCGCGCGCCTGCGCCACCACGCGTGGCAGGCGTATGCGTCGTATGTGCTGGGCGGGGACGCGTCCTTCACGGGCCCCAAGCCCCGCCGCCCCTTCGACCCCAAGACGGGCCAGGGCGGCGCGCTGGAGCTCTCCGTGCGCTACCAGGGCCTGGACATGGACGACGACGCGTTCCCTGTCTTCGCGGACCCCACGCGCTCCGTGAGCCGGGCCCGGGGCTTCGGCGTCGCCACGCTCTTCGCCTTCAACCGGCGCGTGCGCTTCGCGTTGAACTACCACCGCACGGACTACGTGGGCGGGGCCCTGGAGGGTGACAGGGAAGCGGAGAACGTCGTGATGTCCCGCTTCCAGGTCGCCTTCTGAGAACCGGCCTCAGGGTTCGAGCTGCGGCTGCAGCGTCCAGGTGAAGGTGCTGTCCGCGTAGATGAACGTCCCGGACAGCTCGCCATTGGGCTTCGCGAGCGGCGGAGAATCCGCGTCCGTGAGGAGGATGTTCCCGGGGGCATCCTTCACCGGGCCCTTGCAGTCCGGGCCGCCGCTGACGGCGAGATCCACGAGCCGTCCATCCGCGAGCGCCGCCGTGTACGAGCGCGAGGCGTGCGACAGCCAGGATTGGATATCGGGATCCGGTGACTTCAATTCGTTGAAGGGGTTCATCAACATCACCCCGCCCGAGCCGACCAGCGCGTACTTCGTGGGCCCGTGCGTGTACCGGCACCCGCCGGACGTGTAGTCGATGTCGAGCGTGAAGTCGCCGCTGGCGGGCATGATCATGAAGGCGCCCAGCCGCTTCGTGTGCGGCAGGCTCGGATGGTCGTAGTCCCCGGTCGCGAAGCCTCCGAGCACCTGGAACTCCGCGTTCATGTCGAGGACGTGCCCCCGGCCCGACCAGCCTCCGGCCATCAGGACCGCCTTCGTGGTGCCCTTGTACTTCCAGCAGCCCAGGTTGCTGCGCTTGAGGTAGGGCGTCTTCTGCGCCTTCAGGCTCCCACCGCCACCGGGCGCGAACTTCGCGTTGCTGGTGATGATGATCAGGTCCTGGGCCCGCTGCGACTTCAGGTCACGGCAGAGGCCCACGTACTCGTAATCACTCCAGTCCTCCTCGTGCCACGTCCCGCTCGCGTCGTTCCAGAGCGCGATCACCTTCACCGGATCCTTCGACTCGGTGATGTTCTTGAACCACCCGTTGTGGAAGAGCAGCGAGCGCGTGTTCGGGTCGCTGAACGTGAAGTGCTCGTAGTGGTTGGACAGGTTCTTCAACTCGTCGTGGAGCTCTTCTTTTTTCTCGGGCGCGCCGGCCAGATCGCCGTTGAGCGCGGTGGACTTCACCTTCTCCGTGAGCTGGTCCCACTTCACGAAGGACTCCGCCTTGGCGTCGATGGGCGCCTGGTTCCAGAGCACCTTCGCGAAGTCCGGCCAGGTCTTCTCCAGCCTGCCGGGGACGGCGGAGTCCACCGCGGTGAGGCTGGAGGTCTCCGTGGTCAGCTTCTCCAGCGCCGCCACCACGACGTTCGGGCCGTGCTTCTTCGCCAGGAATTGGAAGAACAGATAGGCGCCGTAGTCGCGCGCCGCCGAGCTGCCCGCCGCCGGGGAGGTGCAGTGGCCCGGGGCGCGGTCCTCCAGGGACAGCTCCGGGCTGCTCATGAAGCAGTCGGCGTAGTCGTGCTCCAGCTGAAGCTTCTGCCCATACACCTGGTCGATGGCCCAGTTCGCGGTCGCATCGCGGATCCATCCGTAGCCGGACTGCGGGCCCTTCGTCTTGTAGGACCACTGGATGGCGTGCATCAGCTCGTGCGTCGCCGCGCCCTTGAGGTCGTCACCGGCAAGCCCGTCCCACAGCAGGATGTAGGTGGCGGCCTGCGTGGTGTCCAAGCCCTCCGGGAGGGTCAGGCCCCGGCCGGCCATGTTGGGGGTCAGGTAGATGTCGAGCTGGGGGCTTCCTCCGTAGCAGCCCGCGGAGGACTCGTCGGTGAGGGGCTCCTTGAGGCCCAGCGCCATCAGCTTCGGCCAGATCTCCTTCTCCATCGCCTCGTCCAGGAGGACGGCCTGTTCGCGCTGTCCCTTGACGGTGAACTGGTACCAGACCTTCACCTTCGAGAAGGACTTGGAGGGGGAGTCCCACCTGTCCGAGCTGGGCCGGCAGGTGGGCCGCGCCATGCTACGCAGCCGGGCGTCGGGCAGGGGCGCGTTGAGCCAGCTGCCCGGGTCGTCCGGACGCAGCAGGTACATCCCGAGCGCGTCCTGCATCGGCGCGGAGAGGTCGTCGAAGCGCGAGTGGAGCTCTTCGAGCGAGGTGACGTCGAAGCCCGGCTCGACCCGGGCCTTGTACTGGAGGGGCAGCCGGGGATCGCTGAACGCCGCGTACACCCGGTAGGCCAGCAGCTCCTCGTCGTTGATGAGGCCTGCCTCGTGCGCGGACGTGAGGACCTCGTCGCTCGACGGAAGGGACGCGTCGCCCGGCAGCACGACCACCGACAGGGTCGTGCTCACCGCGCCCACCCTGGCGGTGATGACCGTGCCGCCGGGGGCCACGCCCGTCACCCGGCCGTCGGTCACGGTGGCGTACTCGGGCAGGTAGGAGGACCAGGTCACCTGGACGTTCTTGAGCGTGTGGCCGCTGTCATCGAGCGCCTGCGCGGCCAGGGTCAGCGTCTCGCCCACCAGGAGCGTCGCCCCGTTCGGGGTGAGGGTGAGCGCGGCGACCTTGTCGTCGTCCTCCCCGGGCGTCGGATCAGGCTCGGTGGAGCTGCAGGCGAGAACAAACGTGAGCAGGCACAACGCGAGCCAGCGGGCTCCACGAAACACAGGCATTTTCAGGCCTCGAAATGTCGAGCCGCGGGGTGCGGGCTACAACGAAACTTTATCGCCATGATTCCTGATGAAGTTTCGCCAAATCAACGAAATACATCCTCGGTGCTTGGATGGCTGTCGTTGACTGGGAGGCCACAGTTGCCTCACAGGCAACAGGAGTCCGGGCCGAGGGTCAGAGGAACCTGCGGATCCGCAGGTTGACATCCTGTTGGTGGGGGAGGAGCGCTTCGCCTTGGTATTGGAAGAAGAAGGGCTCCATCAGGCGTGCCAGCGCGCGGTACTGGGGAGGGATGGCCTCCCGCTCTATGTCGATGGGGGCTGGCCATTCGTCCAGGGTGACGAGCACACGGTCGCCGACCATGGGAAGCAGGGAGACCTCCGGAAAAGGAAGCGCGTTCCGGAGCGCGTTGATGCCACCCAGCTGCCCCAACAGGGGCTGACCTAGAAAGGTGAGCCAGGCGGGACTCAGGGCGTGCGCGCCAATGACCGAGCTGTAGGCGCTGGCGTGGTAGAGGTCCAGGCTGGGGTATCGGGTGAGGAGCGTCTCAAGAAGGTGCCCATCCCCCGAAGACCAGTAGCCGTGCGGCGAGACAATGGCGGGACTGACGTATCCGAAGTTGAAAGGCAATTCTTCCGACAGCTCGAGGGCCAGTGCGCGCATCCGGAGTGCGCCGTGCTCCCGCAGGTCCTGGGTCGGGAAGGCGAATGAAACGGACGTGGCCGGATCCTTGTAGAGGGGATCCCCCAGCCGCCGCCCGTAGTACTCGAATTGGTAGCTTCCCGCTTCGCTAGGGCTTTCCGACAGCTCGATCGCCCAGGCGCCGCTCCATGGGGGCTCAAGCAGGTACTGCCGGATCTGCTCCCAGCCCGCATCATCCAATGGGGCCATGTCTCCTTCGTCCGAGACGTACCAATTCAAGGTTTTGGGCGGGATGACCTGGAGATAGCGCTGGAGGGAGCGCCAGATGGCAGGCGCGACTTCTTCAGGGGAACGGTGGAGATAGAAGGAGACGACGAGGCCGTCCTGCGCGGCCAGCCAACCGCCTTTATCTCGAAGCTGAATGGCGGGATGGGATTGCTTCATGGTTCCCACACTCCTCTCTGTGGCGAGATGAGCAAAGGCTTTCCGCCCAATGCGGCTTCGTAGACGGTGCGCTGGTTGCTTCCGAAATAGGGGCTCCCTGGGCCATACGAGGTCCACTGTGGCTGGTTGCTGGCCGGGCACGGGAACTTGAAGTCCAGCGTGAGCACGGACTTCAGCAGGTTGCGGTCGCCGTGCAGAACGATGTCCGGCTTGAGGGTCCCCCTGAGTTCGTCGGTGCAGCCATCAGCGATGAGCTGCGCTTCCTTCTGCTTGCTGACGGTCTCCACCATCCGGACATGCGGGTAGTAGCGGTAGCGCTGCTCGATGCTGAAGGGCGCGGGCCACAGCCTCCTCAGCACCTCTTCGGCGCACTGAAGTGCGAGCACGTGCTTCTGCTTGCCCAGGAACATGGCCCGGGTCACGGGATTGCCGCAGCGGTCCTTCTCAACGACTTCAGCGCACTCCTGCCGCGTCGGAGGTCGGTCTTGGAAATAGCGCGCATTCCCCACCTGCTCGGCTTGCACCGCGCATGCGGCGAGCTGCTTTTCGAGCTCACCCGCATCATGGTCCTGTTGCATCAGTGCGAGCATGGCCGGCGGAATGGCTCGGAGCAGGGGAGACGCGGCGGCCCGGGTGGCGGACGCGGTGGCCTGCTCCGCCACATACGCGGCATACCGCGCCCGTGCGGCCGTGTCCGTATCCACGAACCCCAGCTCTCCATGCCGGGAATGCCGTGAACCACCAGCACAAGCCGTCAGCAGGGCACAGGCCATCCAGAGAATCTTCACGGGACGCATGCGCCGGACTCTACCCGACGCCATGCCGTCATCTTCTCCCACGCCGGGCCACGGCGGGCCCTTCGTCCCGGTGTGGAACCGCGCCCAGGAGCACCTGCCACCGGTGGCCCTTCGCGGGCGTCGCCATCCTCAAGCGCGCCGACCTCGCGGAGGCCATGCACCGCAACATCGGCAGTGTCAGTGCCGCAGCGCGAATGGTCGGGCGCAACCGGAGGCGTACGGGACTTGAACCCGTGGGCCAAGGCGATAGGAAACCCAGGCAGGACCCTGACTTGGGAACTCCAGTTCCGTTCAGGCCTCCTCGTCGGGAAGGAGCGTCCGGAGAACCTCGTCATCAGGACCGAGCGGGCGCCAGCCGGGAGGTGGTGGACTGGCGAGGAGCACGTCGCGAACGAAGCGCGTGACCCGCTTGTGCTGCTCCGCCTCGTACAGCAAGCCGCTCAACACCTGCACTGCGGCAACGTCGTTGCCCAACTCGTCGGCCAGGACGAACAGCGGAACGGCAGGGCGCGCATCGGCAAAGGCGGTCAGTGAGTCGTAGCCTCGCTCACGGACCCGTTCGTACAGGCGCGCCTTGATGTTGCCCTGCCATGCACCTCCGTCGCTAATCGTCCTCTCCCACGACTGGCCTGGTGCCCCAGCGCAGCACCGGCCAGGAGGTCATCTTCAGCTTCCTGAAAAACGGCACCCCCGGACCGACCACCGTCGCGGACGGAGAGCACGTGCGCCTGTCGCCCCAGGGCTACTTCTACTGGGGCCCGGTGGGGCTGCTCGCGGAGTACGTCCTGTCGTCCCAGGAGGTGCGCGTGGGGGAGCAGCGCGCGCGCCTGCGCCATCAGGCGTGGCAGGCGTATGCGTCGTATGTGCTGGGCGGGGACGCGTCCTTCACGGGCCCCAAGCCGCGCCGTCCCTTCGACCCCAAGACGGGGAAGGGCGGCGCGCTGGAGCTCTCAGTGCGCTACCCGGGCCTGGACATGGACGACGACGCGTTCCCCCTCTTCGCGGACCCACGCGCTCCGTGAGCCGGGCCCGGGGCTTCGGCGTCGCGACCCTCTTTGCCCTCAACCGGCGCGTGCGCGTCGCGTTGAACTACCACCGCACGGACTACGTAGGCGGGGCCCTGGAAGGCGACAGGGAAGCGGAGAACGTCGTGATGTCCCGCTTCCAGGTCGCCTTCTGAGAACCGGCCTCAGGGTTCCATCTGCGGCTGCAGCGTCCAGGTGAAGGTGGAGCCCGCGTAGAGGAACGTCCCGGACAGCTCGCCGTTGGGCTTCGCGAGCGGCGGTGAACCCGAGTCCGTCAAGACGATGGTCCCGGGGGCATCCTTCTCCGGCCCCTTGCAGTCCGGGCCGCCGCCGACGGCGATATCCACGATGCGTCCATCACCAATCGCTGACGTGTACGAGCGCGAGGCGTGCGACAGCCAGTTCTGGGTGTCGGGATCCGGCGACTTCAACTCGTTGAAGGGGTTCATCACCATCACCCCTCCATTCGCGACCAGCGCGTACTTCGTGGGCCCGTGCGTGTACCGGCAGCCTCCGAAGTTGTAGTCGACGTCGAGCGTGAAGTCGCCGCTGGCGGGCATGATCATGAAGGCGCCCAGCCGCTTCGTGTGCGGCAGGCTCGGATGGTCGTAGTCCGCGTTCGCGAAGGCTCCCAGCACCTGGTACTCCAGGTTCGAGTCGAGGATTTTTCCCTGGCCTGACCAGTTCGCCCCCGTCAGGACCGCCTTCGAGGTGCCCTTGTACTTCCAGCAGCCCACGTTGCTGCGCTTGAGGTAGGGCGTCTTCTGCGCCTTCAGGCTCCCACCGCCACCGGGCTGGAACTTCGCGTTGCTGGTGATGATGATCAGGTCCTGGGCCCGCTGCGACTTCATGTCACGGCAGAGGCCCACGTACTCGTAATCGCTCCAGTCCTCCTCGTGCCACGTTCCGCTCGCGTCGTTCCAGAGCGCGATCACCTTCACCGGATCCTTCGACTCGGTGATGTTCTTGAACCACCCGTTGTGGAAGAGCAGCGAGCGCGTGTTCGGGTCGCTGAACGTGAAGTGCTCGTAGTGGTTGGACAGGTTCTTCAGCTCGTCGTGGAGCTCTTCTTTTTTCTCGGGCGCACCGGCCAGATCGCCGTTGAGCGCGGTGGACTTCACCTTCTCCGTGAGCTGGTCCCACTTCGCGAAGGACTCCGCCTTGGCGTCGATGGGCGCCTGGTTCCAGAGCACCTTCGCGAACTCCGGCCAGGTCTTCTCCAGCCTGCCGGGGACGGCGGAGTCCACCGCGGTGAGGCTGGAGGTCTCCGTGGTCAGCTTCTCCAGCGCCGCCACCACGACGTTCGGGCCGTGCTTCTTCGCCAGGAATTGGAAGAACAGATAGGCGCCGTAGTCGCGCGCCGCCGAGCTGCCCGCCGCCGGGGAGGTGCAGTGGCCCGGGGAGCGGTCCTCCAGGGACAGCTCCGGGCTGCTCATGAAGCAGTCGGCGTAGTCGTGCTCCAGCTGAAGCTTCTGCCCATACACCTGGTCGATGGCCCAGTTCGCGGTCGCATCGCGGATCCATCCGTAGCCGGACTGCGGGCCCTTCGTCTTGTAGGACCACTGGATGGCGTGCATCAGCTCGTGCGTCGCCGCGCCCTTGAGGTCGTCACCGGCGAGCCCGTCCCACAGCAGGATGTAGGTGGCGGCCTGCGTGTTGTCCAAGCCCTCCGGGAGGGTCAGGCCCCGGCCGGCCATGTTGGGGGTCAGGTAGATGTCGAGCTGGGGGCTTCCTCCGTAGCAGCCCGCGGAGGACTCGTCGGTGAGGGGCTCCTTGAGGCCCAGCGCCATCAGCTTCGGCCAGATCTCCTTCTCCATCGCCTCGTCCAGGAGGACGGCCTGCTCGCGCTGTCCCTTGACGGTGAACTGGTACCAGACCTTCACCTTCGAGAAGGACTTGGAGGGGGAGTCCCACCTGTCCGAGCTGGGCCTGCAGGTGGGCCGCGCCATGCTGCGCAGCCGGGCGTCGGGCAGGGGCGCGTTGAGCCAGCTGCCCGGGTCGTCCGGACGCAGCAGGTACATCCCGAGCGCGTCCTGCATCGGCGCGGAGAGGTCGTCGAAGCGCGAGTGGAGCTCTTCGAGCGGGGTGACGTCGAAGCCCGGCTCGACGCGGGCCTTGTACTGGAGGGGCAGCCGGGGATCGCTGAACGCGGCGTACACCCGGTAGGCCAGCAGCTCCTCGTCGTTGATGAGGCCTGCCTCGTGCGCGGACGTGAGGACCTCGTCGCTCGAAGGAAGGGATGCGTCGCCCGGCAGCACGACCACGGACAGGGTCGTGCTCACCGCGCCCACTTTGGCGGTGATGACCGTGCCGCCGGGAGCCACGCCTGTCACCCGGCCGTCAGTCACGGTGGCGTACTCGGGCAGGTAGGAGGACCAGGTCACCTGGACGTTCTTGAGCGTGTGGCCGCTGTCGTCGAGCGCCTGCGCGGCCAGGGTCAGCGTCTCGCCCACCAGGAGCGTCGCCCCGTTCGGCGTGAGGGTGAGCGCGGCGACCTTGCCGTTGTCTTCGCCCTCCCCGGGCGTCGGATCCGGTTCGGTGGAACCACAGGCGAGGACGAACGTGAGCAGGCACAACGCGAGCCGGCGGGCTCCATGAAACACAGGCATTTCTCAGGCCTCGAAATGTCGAGCCGCGGGGTGCGGACCACAACGAGACTTTATCGCAGGGCTCCGGGAAGAGTTTCGCTAAGCCAACAAAATATCACTTGGCGGATTGGTGGCTGTCGTTGACTGGGAAGCCACAGTTGCCTGACAGGCAACAACAGAGAGGGAACCAGGCACCGGGTCAGCGGAGCGCTTCTTCGTTCCCAGCGGCCACCAGGCGGAGCCCCACTGAAGCCTGTTACCGGGCCTTGTGGCGCTGCTCTGCCAGTTGCGTGTTGAAGTCGCGCTCGGAGGCATCTGCGTAGGCCTTGCAGCTCATTGCCTTGGCGCCGGCCGCGGGGCCGGCTGCATAGTCCCAGCCGCTGGAGCCTGGATGCGGGGTCAGCAGCACATCGCAGGGCAGGGCGCGCACGGTGGCGAAGCTGCGCCGGTAGTCGTCGACGATGCGCGGGTAGCGCGGGTTGGCCAGCAACTTGTAACCGGGAGCGCTGAGGCTGTCTGCGTAGGCAATGCGGACCGGTTTGCCCTCCCGGGTATCGTTCCACGTCCAGCCGATGCTGCCCGGGGTGTGCCCCGGCATGAAGTGCGCGGTGAACTCGACGCCGCCTTGCGAGACGACCTCGCCGTCCATGACCACGCGGTCCACCTCGACGGGCGGGAAGGTGATGTCGTCACCGAAGTGCAGGTCGTTGCTGCCTCCGCGCGCCAGCATCACCGCGGACTCGGCGCTGGCCACGACCCGCGCGCCGGTGCGGCGCTTCAGTGCGGCGAAGGGGCCGGCGTGGTCGGCATGCGCGTGGCTGCTCAGCAGCAGGCGCAGGTCCTGTGGCGCGAAGCCGCGGCGCTTCAGGTTGGCCAGCAGATGGTCGGCCATCTGGGGCATGCCGCCATCGAGCAGCACGAGGCCGTCCTGGGTCTCCACCAGCAGGGCGGTCAGCTCCTGGGTGCCGATCTGCCAGGTGTGGTCGGCGATGCGCAGCGGCTCCATGGGCTGGAGCCAGGCCGCATCCACGGTATAGGCCTGCAATTGCGGCAGGGGCGGCGGCGCGGCGGCGGTGGGCGTGGCGTGCAGCAGAAATGCGGCGAGGGCGCGGGTGATGGTCTGGAGGCGCATGGCGCCGGCATCCTAGCCCCGCTGCCAGCCCTTGAGCTTCGCGTACAGCGAGCTGCGGGAGATGCCCAGCTTCGCCGCCGCTCGCTCCACGTGGCCGCTCTCGCGCGCCAGCACGCGCTCGATGTGGCGGTGCTCCAGCTCCTCCAGCGTGAGGTCCTCGCCCAGGGGCTCCTCGGCGGGGAGCAGGGACTCGAAGCGCAGGGCGCTCCGTGACAGGCGGGCGCTGCCGGACAGGAGCACGGCGCGCTCCAGCACGTTGCGCAGCTCGCGGATGTTGCCCGGCCAGGCGTAGGCCATCAGCGCGCGCTCCGCGTCCGGCTCCAGCTCCACCTGGCCGCGGCCCCGGTGCGCGCCCATCTCAGCCAGGAAGTGGCGCGCGAGCACCGGCACGTCCTCCGCGCGCTCGCGCAAGGGCGGTACGTGGAGGATGAGCGTGCTGATGCGGAAGTACAGGTCGCTGCGGAAGCGCTTCTCGCGCGCGGCCACCTGCAGGTCCTGGTGCGTGGCCGCGACGAGCCGCACGTCCACGCGCCGGTCCTTCACGTCGCCCAGCCGGCGGAAGCGCTTCTCCTCCAGCACCTTGAGCAGCTTGGGCTGGACGGCCACGTCCATGTCGCCAATCTCATCCAGGAACAGCGTGCCCCGGTCCGCCACCTCCAGCAGGCCCTGCTTCGCGGCCACCGCGCTGGTGAAGGCGCCCTTCTCATGGCCGAACAGCTCTGAGTCCAGCAGGTCCTTGGACAGCGCCGCGCAGTTGAGGTCCACGAAGGGCGCCTCCTTGCGCGGCCCGCCTTCATGCAGCCAGCGCGCGAGCACGCTCTTGCCGCTGCCCGTCTCGCCGGTGACGAGCACCGGGCTGTCGCTGTCACGCACGCGCTCCGCCTCGTCGCGCAGCGCTCGGATTGCGAGGCTGTTGCCCAGGAAGGGGTCCACCTGGGTGCGCGCCGTGCGCGAGCGGTCCGCGGCCAGCCGCTGCCGCTCGCGCCGCTGGGCCACCAGCCGCTCCAGCACCACCTTGAGCACCGCCAGCTCCAGCGGCTTGGTGAGGAACTGCTCGGCGCCTTCCTTCACCGCCTGCACCGCGAGCTCGATGGAGCCGTGCCCGGTCAGCACCACCAGGGGCACCGCCGCGTCCAGCTCCTTGAGCCGCGGCAGCAGCTCCAGCGCGGTGCCGTCCGGCAGCCGGTAGTCGATGACGGCCACGTCGGGCCGGTGCGTGCGGAAGCCCTCCTGGGCCTCCGCCACGCTGGTGGCCTCGGCCACGTCGAAGCCGTGCTGCGTGAGGTAGCCCTTCATGCCCAGCCGGACGCCGGGCTCGTCGTCCACGAGCAGGATGCGGGTGCGCGTCATGATACCTGTGACTTCGGAAGGGCCCCGGCGATCACTGCCGGGGAGAGGGCGGGCAGCAGGATGGTCACCTCGGCGCCTCCTTGAGGATGGTTGGACAGGCGGATGCGCCCCTGGTGTTCCTCCAGGATGCGCTGGACGATGGACAGCCCCAGGCCGGTGCCTCCCCGGCGCTTGCTGAAGAAGGGCTCGAAGACGTGGGGTAGGTCCTCGCTCTTGAAGCCGGGCCCTCCGTCGTGGACGGTGCAGCGCACCCACGCGCGGCCTGCCTCCTCCACGGCCTCCGCCGTCACGTGGACGGTCGCGCCCGGGGGCGAGTACTGCACGGCGTTCTCCACCACGTTGCGGAAGACGTGGAACAGGCGGCGCGCGTCCATGCGCACCGGGGGCAGCGCGTCCGACAACGCGCGCGTGAGCTTCACGGAGGCCTTGTCGCCGGGAAGCTCGCAGGCGGACAGGGCCTCGGCGACCACCGGCCCCACGGCGCCGTCCGTCCACTCGCCCCGCGTGGGACGGCCGTACTCGAACAGCTCCTGGGTGAGGTGGGTGAGGCGGCGCACCTCGCCGCGCAGCACGTCCAGGTACGGCTGCAGCTCCGGCTGCGTGCCGTAGGTGGCCTCCACCGCGTCCACGACGGCGGAGATGGAGAACAGGGGGTTTCGCACCTCGTGGGCCACGCCCGCGACGATGGCACCCATGGCGGCCATTGTCTCACTGCGCCGCACGTGGGCCTGCAGCTCCAGGAGCCGGGTCACCTCCGTGGCCACCAGGATGATGCGGGCATCCTCACTGGCCCGCTCATCCACCCAGGCGGCCGCCAGCTCCCAGGTGCGTCCGGACTCCGCGTCGTGCACCTGGCGGCTGGCGCTGCCGTGCGTCGCGCGCAGCTCCTCCACCAGCGGCTCCGCGCTGGACCAGGGCGGCGCCCCGACGGTCGCGGACAGCGGCTGGCCGGAGGGGTCCGCCTCCCGGAAGAGCACGCGGGCGGCGTCGTTGAGGCGGTGGATGACGCCGTCCGCGCTCAGCACCAGCAGCGGCGAGGACACCGCGTCGAAGGTGCGTCGCCACTCCGTCGCGGAGCGGCGGAAGCTGTCGTTCAACCGCTGGCGCAGGTCGTCCGCGAGGCGCCGGTCGGTGATGTCGGTGACGACGCAGCCCAGGTGCACGCCGCCCCGGTCGTCCAGGCCGGAGGCCGCGGCGCGGCTGCGCACCCAGCGCAGGCGCCCGTCCGCGCAGATGATGCGGTGCTCGATCTCCACCTCCGTGCTCGGGGCCAGGGCCAGGGACTCGATACACTCGCGGTAGCGCGTGCGGTCCTCCGGGTGGATCATCTCCGCCCACAGCGGCGAAGGCGTGCCCTCCGGGCCGGTGCCGGTGAAGGCGCTGGCCGGGTAGCCGGTGGTGCGCTCGATGACGGGCGTGCAGTAGAAGTCACGCAACACGCCGTCCCGCAGCTTCCCACCCCACAGGTAGTCCGGCAGCGACCGGGTGAGCACGTCCAGGCGCCCCTCGTGCTCCTGGAGCGACGCCTCCGCGCGCATCCGCTCCGTCACCTCCGACAGGGACGCGATGACGCCCAGCACCGCGCCGCCCGCGCCGCGCACGCGCGAATAGCTTCCGAACCAGAAGCGCGTCTCGCCGGGGGCCGCGGGCGTCTCCACCTGGAGGCTGAGGTCCTGCAGGGGCGCGTCCGACTCCAGCGCGCGTGAGAGCCGGGGCGCCAGCGCGGTGCCCAGCGCGGGCAGCACCTCCGAGACGTGCCGGCCCAGGTGCGCCTGCGCGGGCAGGCCGTTCATCGCGGCGAGCGCGGCGTTGACGTGCACGTACTTCAGGTCGCGGTCGTAGAACGCGAAGCCCACCGGCGTGATGGCCATGACCGCGTCGCGCAGCGCCCGCGCGTCGTCCGCCTGCTCGCGCAGCCGGTCGCACTCACGCTCGCTCCGGGCCAGGGCGCGCAGGGCGGCCATCACGCCCACCGAGGCCAGCGCGAACGCGCTCGCCGCCAGCACGGCGATGCGAGCCCCCGGTGTCAGGCCTCCGCTCCACACCCCCACCAGGGCCATGAGCGCCGCGCACGCGCTGGCGACGGCGGCAATCCTGGGGAGTGGGGGCGGGGAGGGCGAGGACATGGCGCGCGAGGAGCGCGCCTCACTCTACGTTTCCTCGCATCGACTTGCATCGCGGCGAGGCCCTGATCAGCGCAAGCGCTGGACGAAGGTCCAGGAGGATGCCGCGAAGCCAATCCTCTGGGTGAATCCGCTCGAACGCGCGGTGCGCCGGACTTGTGGAAACCCACGAGGCTACACCGCGCGGCGGCGTTCAATCTCAGACAGCGGGCCCGGCGATGATGTCCGGTGGCCCCGGACGGTTGGGGTCATGCGCGGGCGGTTCCTGGATGCCCGGCTTCACTTCGGGGTCCTGCAGGGGCGGAGGCGGTTCCCGGCGCTGGGGCTCGCCCGGCGGTGGATCCTTCTCCGGCGCGGGCGGCCGGGGCGGTTCGATCTCAGGCGTGGGCTTCGGATCCGGCTCCTTCACCGGCTTCTCGGGAGGCGTCGTCTGTGGATTCGTCGGCATGGACCTCCACACTGCGCACGCCGTCCTCCCAGGGAACCGCCGCGCCCTCCGCGTCGTCTTCGGGTGCGTGGTTTTCGACAGGTGTCCCCGCGTCCTGGAGGCGGGCGTGGGCCCAGACCTCCACCACGGGTTCGATGCGCGGGGTGAGCTGGATCATGGAGCTGGGGAAGCAGCGCGCAGGCAGCCGGGCGAAGAGCTGGCGCACCTGCTCCGCCTCCCGCGCGCTGGCCACGGCGACGTGCGGCCTGACGATGAGGTCGGTGAAATGGGCGGCCTGCTCCGGGCTGCCGCTCACCAGCCGGGCCGTCGCGCAGCTCTGGTAGAAGAGCACCCTCACGCCTGCTTCCCGTGCGCCGTCCAGGAACGCGTGCAGCGTGCGCCCCTCCACCGCGCCCACCAGCAGCGCCTCCGGGTCCCACCGCCCATCCCCGGGGCCGCTGTCGCGGTCGTTCAACGGACGGCCAATCGGTACGGGGGGCGCATGGTCGCTCGTCAGCACCGCGCCCCGCTCTCCCTGCCAGAAGAGGCGCGTTTCGTACTCAGTGATGGAAGCGGAGGTCATCAGGCATCTCCTCGGTAGGGGCCTGCGCGATGCGCCTTCAACACCCATGCCGCGGCAATGCTTCTCATGTCGCTGGGGACTGCCCTTGAGTACGAGTCCCCCCAGGTAGGCCGGTGATCGCGGGGCCACAGCCGCCCTGGCCCGGGATGCGGCCTCCCTGGAACAGCCCTTTTGGACGATTTCGCCCCCGCCGTCCCTGCTCCACATCCAGCGCCTCAATGCCTGACATGGGGGGACGGCATGGGTGCGATGCGACGCGGTGGGGAACGGTGTCTGTTGATTGTATGGCTTTGCGAGGGCTTCCAGGGCCGCACGGCCGCTTGAACCATGTCCATGCAAGAACGAGGTGAGGCACCGATGGCCGAAGCGTATGCGAGTCAGCTCATCCAGGCCCCCGCGGACGTGGTCTGGGACCGCGTGGGAGGCTTTGACAGCCTCCCGCGCTGGCACCCGGGCGTCGTCTCCAGCGAGCGGGTGACGCGTCCCGAGGCCGGTCCCGGGCCCCTGCGCCGGCTGACCACGCGCGATGGCGAGGTGTACCTGGAGGCCCGGTTGGAGCACGACCCGCACGCGCGCAGCTATGCGTACACGCTGCTGGAGAGCCCGCTGCCCGTGCGCGACCACCTGGCGAAGCTGAGGGTGACGCCGGTGACGGCGACCGGGCAGACCTTCGTGGAGTGGTCCGCGACCTTCAGCCTGACGCCCGGGCACGAGGGCGAGGCGGCGGCGCTGTGCCAGTGGATCCGCGAGGAGTTCTTCGCGAGGGGCCTGCGGGGGCTGGCGCACACCTTCCTGCCGCCTCCGCCCCGGGTGTCGGCGCCGGAGCTGGAGTGGCGGCGCTGAAGGGCGCTCACAGCCGCTGGAGGAAGCGCACCAGGTCCTGCTTCTGCGCCGGGGTGAGGGACTCCGGCGGCCCGCCTGGGAACTCGGGCGGGTGCAGCGGCAGGCCCACGGTGGGGATGCCCGGGAGGATGAAGCGGCTGTAGGTGTCCACCGCCTCCGCGAGCGTGGCGTGGCTGTTGTCGTGGAAGTACGGCGCGGACCGGGCGACGCCGCGCAGGGACGGCACGTCGAAGGACTCGAACTCCGCGGGGTCGCCGCTGATCAACGCGCGGCCGGGGTCGGTGGAGTACCACTGGGCCGCGAGCGCGGGGCCCACGATGGGCGCGCCGTGCTCATCCAGGGCGGGGTTGATGTCATCCGGGTCGCCGCTCGCGGTGACGGGGATGGGGGGCAGGTCGGTGACGGGGTGCTGGCGCGTGCCGTCCGTGTAGAAGCGGAAGCGGTACTGGGGGAAGTCGACGGACGTGTTGAAGAGCGGCACGACGCCGCGCTGTCCCAGGTAGGTCATGTACGCGTAGCCGGCGTTGAGGAACTCGCTGTGGGGGCGGGGCACGCGGACGGGCTCGGGCCGGCCGCCGGGCGTGACGGTGTACTGGATGTTGCCGTCGGGCTTGAGGGCGTAGAAGAGGGCGT
Source organism: Corallococcus caeni (assembly GCF_036245865.1). NCBI lineage: Bacteria > Pseudomonadati > Myxococcota > Myxococcia > Myxococcales > Myxococcaceae > Corallococcus > Corallococcus caeni. Next base: position 553,717 of record NZ_BTTW01000007.1, read on the forward strand.
CGTGCGTGGCGCGGTTCACGATGCGATTGCGGGTGCGGTCGCCGTGGCAGGCCTCACAGGCCAGGTTGTAGACGTCGCGCCCGCGCCGCTCGGAGGCGTCCAGCAGGAGCAGTGCGTCCGGATCCGGGATGGCGCTCAGGGGCCAGCCCTGCTCCAGGAGCTCCGACACGAAGCGGGCGCGGGGGGAGCTGAACACGGTGCGCTCGAACGCGGCGATGCGCTGGAGCACGGGGAGCGGCACGGTCCCGCCCTGGCTGTGGCTGGTGACGGCGCTCTGGGCCTGGGGGACGAGGTCGGTCTCCCGGCCGTCGGCCTGGAAGGGGCCGGAGAAGCCGGTGTCGGCGATGCTCGGCACTGCGCGCCAGACGGACACCTTGCGGTCCGGGGCGGTGATGACGTTCCCCTGCACGTCGATGACGTCCATGTTCGCGGGGAGGGGGAGCACCACGCGCACCAGGCCCTTCTTCAGGTGCTCGTAGGAGGGCACGGGGGCGGTGGGGTCATCCGCGTCGATGCGGTTGAACAGCGGATCCGCGGGGTTCCGGGCCCAGAGCGCCTCCACGTGCGCGGGCGTGAGCGCGGTGTTGTCCGCGAGCACGTGGCACGTCGCGCAGGAGCGCCCGTTGGTGCCGGGCAGGGCTTCCTGGAAGTGCTTCCTGCCGGCGGCCGCCTGCGCTGGGGACACCAGCTCCGCCTCCGAAGTCGCGAGCGTGGCGGTGGCTTCCACGGGTGATGCGCCATCGGTGCAGCCCGCGAGCCCGGCGAGCGCGATGGCCCCCACGGTGCGCGCGATGAGTCGATTCCCTGCCATGTGTTCCCCTCCATTTGACTGCGATGGCAGGGGAACACCGCGCGCCCCGCTTCGTGTCACTGGGAGGAAGAGCGTCATGCCCTGAGGTCGGTCCCATTCGTCGCGCTGCGGGCGGTGAGTCCGGGATGCCGTTGAGCGGCGGGCGTCGTGTCACCAGCATCACGGCCAGGCGTCGCAAGCCCATGCGCATGCTTCCGAGTGGCCCGTTGAACCTCACGGCCCGGGGAAAGCCCATGCCCGTCATCCGATGGCTGGTGTTGTTCGTGCTGTCCTGCGGCCTTGGATGTGGGGCCGCGATCATCTCCAGCGAGTGCAACCAGTCAGACAGCACCGTCTCGTGTTGCCTGAAGCGGCATCCAGGACAGTACGAGGGCTGCGGAGCGGACGCGCCCGCCCAGCGGATGTTGGGGGCACGAGGAGCCCGCATCGACAGCAAGACCCTCTGGAAGCAGGGGCGGATCCGTCTTGACGTGGAGAACCCGGCGCCCGGAGTTCGCCCCGGGCAGCTCCACTTCCAGGATGCCCAGACGGGCGCGAAGTACCTGTACGATCCCGCTTCCAAGAGTTTCGCGGACGCGCCCCGTTGGGTGAACGAATTGCTCAAGACGGACGCGAAGTTTGCCTCGTCCGTGGAGAAGGGGCTGTACTACCTGGGAGAGGTGCCACCTTGAGGAGCAACGCGTTGATGCGGGCCTATCTGCGCAATGCGCGGGTACAAGAAGTCATGGCGCGCCCGCTCACGCCCAGGATGCAGGCGCTGCTCGATGAAGGGGTCGTCGAGGATCATGGCTTCTGGGTGCTGCGGCGCGCGGCGACGGAAAACGCTCCACGCATTCGTCCCGGCCTCCAGGACGCGACCGGCTACGAGTGTTTCGCGAACAAGCTGCACGTCTCCGACTTCGTGGGCTCCTTCGAGGAAGAGCCGTGGGCCCGACGACTGCGCCTCAAAGACCAGGTGGGGTATGGCCTTCGACTTGCCCGGGAGTTGCAGAGGGTGCTCCCAGCGGATGGGCGATTCGTGATCATCCTCGGATGCAGCAACGCGTGCACGTTGCGTTTTCATCTGGAACGGCCGGGAGAGCATTGGCTCACGGACGACCTGGAAGGCTACCGTCGAGATGCCCTCCTGGAGTTGAGCAACCGCGAGGATCTTCGCGAGTGGGTTGTGCTCCCCTCATGAGGGAACACCGCGCGCCCCTCTTCGTGTCACCGCGAGGGGCGCGCTGGTGGAAACCTCATTCCTTCCGCATCCGGGCCTGCCGCTGCATGCCGGTCCGCGAATGGAGTTCCTGGGCCAGGAACCGGAGGACGTCCTCCCATGCGGTGAAGGCGCGGAAGAAGACGCACGTCAGGCAGAAGATGAAGGGAGTCCGCACGGCACCGCGGAGCAACATCAACTCCGTGGGGGAGGCATCCGGCGGGACGGCGTCGGTCACCTGGAACGCCATCCACAGTAGTGTGACCAGGACGGGGATGAGCAGGGTGGCGACAGCCGCGTCGACGAGATGCACGCGGAAGCGAGGGTCGGAAGAGAAGGGCATTCTGCTCGAATGGACGATGGAGGGAGTGGGGGCGCCGGGCGACGCGACGTACCGCCCGGCGCTGTGTCGTGAGTGCTGCGGTGAGACTCAGGACTTCCGGCGGCGGGCGCGCGCCATCAGGCCCGCGAGCAGTGCGCCGACCCACATGGCCGGAGCCGACGTCGTGGCGCCGCACCCCAGGCCGCCGCCGAGCAGCTCTTCATCGGGCGTGCCGCCAATCACCCCTGTGTCATCCGGAGTCTGGACGCCACCGGTGCCCGGATCCGTGGTGCCACCGTTGCCCGTGCCGGTCCCCGGATCCGTGATGCCGCCCGTGCCGCCATCGGTGTTGGTGCCCGTACCCGTACCGGTGCCGGTGCCAGTGCCGCCATCGGTGCTGGTGCCCGTACCCGTGCCGGTGCCGGTGCCCGTACCAGTGCCTGCATCTGTACCAGTGCCCGTACCCGTGCCGGTGCCAGCATCCGTGCCGGTGCCGGTGCCGGTACCCGTGCCGGTGCCTGCATCCGTACCCGTGCCCGTGCCCGTGCCACCGTCAGCGCCGGTGCCCGGGTCGCTCGTGCCGCCATCCGAGCCCGTACCGCCGCCCGTGCCACCGCCCGTGGCCGGGGTCATGTCCCACGTGTAGCTCACCGCGATGCCGATGTTGCCGGCCGCGTCCACCGCGCGGACCTGGAGCGTGTGCGTCCCGGGCAGCAGGCCCTCCAGCGTGATGTTCGCCAGGCAGTCCTGGAACGCCAGCCCGTCCACGCTGCACTGGAACGTGGCCAGCACCTCGTTCGCGGCGAAGCCGAACGAGGCCACCGCCCCGGCCAGCACCGGCGGGGGCGACGTCACCAGCGTCACCACCGGCGCCACCGTGTCCACCGTCCACGCATGCACGGCCGGCGTCACGTCCGGCAGCCCGTTGGGCGCGATGGCCTGCACCGTGAACACGTGCGGCCCATCCGACAGGCCCTGATACAGCGCGGGGCTGGTGCACGCCGCCGCCACCAGCGAGTCCATACGGCACCGGAACGACGCGCCCGCGTTCTCCGACGTGAAGCCGAACGTCGCGCTGGCGCTGTCGCTGAACAGCGGCGGGCCCGACACGATGCGCGTGTCCGCCCCCGTGCTGTCCACTGTGAAGCCCACCGTCACCCCCGCGCTGGCGTTGCCCGAGTCATCCGTGGCCACCGCCGTCAGGACGTGCACTCCGTCCACCAGCGTGCCCGGCACCGCCACCGTCCAGTGGCCCGTGGCATCCACCACCGCCGTGCCCACCGCGCCGCTGTCGAGCGTCACGTGCACCACCGACCCGACCTCTCCCGTGCCGCTCACCTCCGAAGGCGTCACCGCCACCGTCGCGCCCGCCGTCAGCGACGTCACCTGTGGCAGCGCCGGCGCCACCGTGTCCACCGTCCAGGTGAACGTCGTGGCTTGCGCCTCCTCGTTGCCCGCGGCGTCCTTCGCGCGGACCGCCAGCGTGTGCGTCCCGTCCCCCAGCGAGGCCGTGACGTACGGGGACGCGCACGGCAGCGCCGGGCCGGCGTCCAGCGCGCAGGTGAACGTGGACAGCGGCTCGGAGGACTTGAAGCCGAACGCCGCCACCGGGGCGTTGCTGTTCAACGACGGCGTGGACGTGAAGGTCGTCTTCGGCGCCGTGAGGTCCACCGTCCACGAATACGAGGCCGGCGTGGTGTCCGTCAGCAGCCCGAGCAGGTCCTTGGAGCGCACCTGGAACTGGTGCGGGCCCTCGCTCAGGCCCGTGAGGTCACGCGGCGTGTCGCACGCCAGGAACGTGTCGCTGTCCAGCGCGCACTGGTAGCTCACCAGCAGCGCCGACGACGCGAACACGAAGCGCGCCTTCTGCTGCGCCGTGGAGGCCGCCGGGCCGCTGAGGATGACCGTCTCCGGCCCCAGCGCCAGGACGCTGAACTGCACGCTCGCCGGGGTGCTCGTCTGGCCTCCCGCGTTCGTGCTGACCGCCGCCAGCGTGTGCACCCCGTTGGACAGCAGCTCCAGCAGCGAAGGCGTGTAGCCCCAGCGGCCGTTCACGTCCGCCTTCACCGTCGCGGTGACCTTCCCATCCAGGCTGAGCGTCACCTGCGCGCCGGCCTCCGCGGTGCCGCTGTAGAACGGCAGCGCGGTGGACAGCACCACGCCCAGGGTGGGGGTCAGGATGACGGGCGGCGCGGGGGGCGCGTCGGGGAGCGCCGCGGACAGGTGGCGCGGGGACAGGGCGGCGGAGACAGGCGAGGCCTCGGCGGTCGCGCGGGCATTCAGGCAAAGCGCGGCCAGGGCCCCCACGAGGAGGCGGTAGGAATGGGTGGTCATGGAAGGTTCCGGTAGGGCGGGGGATGCGGGAAGGAAGAGGGGAAGGACAGCGGATCAGTCGCGCGAGGCCTGGCCAGCCGCGGGGGCCGGCGCGATGTGGAACTCCACGCGCCGGTTGAGCTCACGGCCGGACGCGGTGCCGTTGGACGCCACGGGAGCGTCGGGGCCGCGGCCGGCGGCCATCAGCCGGTCCGCCGCGACGCCGCGCGACTCCAACTGCTGGACGACCGAGGACGCGCGCTGCTGCGACAGCGTCCGGTTGGTCTCCGGACGGCCGCGCGAATCGGTGTGGCCTTCCACCAGGATGTGCGTCAGCTCCGGGTGGTTGTTGAGGACCGTCGCCACCTGCTCCAGCAGGGGGAACGAGCGCGGCAGCACGCGCGCCTTGCCGGAGGCGAAGTAGACCTTCTCGCGGATCTCCAGCCGGTCCTGGGTGATGATCACCAGTTGCTTCTGCTTCGCCGGGCAGCCCTGGTTCGTCGCGGGACCGGCCACCAGCGGGCAGTTGTCCACCGCGTCCGCCACCGCGTCGCCGTCGTTGTCCACCTCCGGGCAGCCGTCGTCGTCCAGGAAGCCGTCCCGGTCCTCGGGGTCCACCGGGCAGTGGTCCTTCGCGTTGGCGACGCCGTCGCCGTCGTCATCCAGCAGGGGGCACTGCTCCAGCGAATGGCTCTGGTTCGGGGCGCACACGTCCACCACCGCCACCGGGGCCTCCACCGGCGCCGGCTCCGGGGCCACAACGGCCACCGCGGGCGCGGGAGCGGGGACAGGGGCCTCGGCGACGCGGGGCCGCATCACCGGCCGGTTCGCCTGGAGCGCGGCCATCGACACGCCCGCCATCACGCGGAAGGCGGGCGTGCCCGGCGCGGTCCCCAGGCCGGGGCCTCCCAGCGCGAACACCTCCAGCCGCGACCCCAGCGCATACCGGCCACCCGCCAGCAGCTCCATGGGCATGGGGCTGTCCGTCAGCGGCACCGACGAGCGCAGGCCCAGTTCACCGCGCAGCCGCTGGCCCGTGGTGGCCACGGTGGCCGCCCAGGGCAGCTCCGGGCCGACCTCGTGCGACCCCACCGCCGTGTGGTTGCGGAGCCGGACGCCCGCTTCCAGGCCCACCACCACCGGACCCACCGTACGGCCCGCGGACACGCGCGGTGTCACGTCCCAGCCGCCGCTGCCCTGGAGCGAGTCCTGACGGCCCACGGGCAGGCCCACCGCCAGCTCCGCCGCCAGCGACACCGGCGCGGACGCTTCATCCAGCAGCCCCAGCCGGCCCTGCAGCACCGGCGTCCCCAGGCCCCAGGACGAAGGCGACGTCATGCCCTGGTCGGCGAAGCCGCCCGTGCCCTGGTGGGCCATCAGGGGGAGGATGGCGCCCACCTCCACCCGCTTGCTCACCGTATAGGTGCCCGCCAGCTGCACCTGCGTGCGCGACCCGACGAGCGAGCCCATCCGCTCGCCATCGCGGAAGAGCGTGAGTGGCGAGCGCTCGTAGTGCGCCGCCAGGGACAAGCGCAGCTCCCCCGGCTCACGCAGCCCGCCGGCCGACGTGCCGAGCGCGGCCCGCGACGTCGGGTTGAGGCTCAGCCGCTCCAGGTCGAACGCGGGGACGGGGGATGAAGCGGCGCTGGCCAGCGTGGGCAGCAGCGCGAGGGTGGACAAAAGACGCAGAGGGGTGGGCAGGGGCATGGGATTCCAGGACGCCAGTGGCTCCAGACGTGGCGGGTCGCGACAGGGCTATGGAGGGGAGACGGGAGGGGATGAAGGGTGTGAAGAAAGGGATTGGAGTCCGCAGGGGCGGAATTCGCGGCAGGTTGCGGACGGCGGGCAAAGCAAGCGCAATGCCGAAGCCGCCGTGGTTCGCCCATTCCCCGCAAATGGCATGAATTGCTGGAGTATGTCTGGAATCAGGGTGCTTGCCGGCCAACCTGGCGGGATGTCTTGTCTGGATTCAAGAACCAGATTCTGGAAACTGGACAGCCTGCCCGCCCTCGCGGGTCGGGTGCCGGAGGAGGGCACCCGCTGGCGCGAATGGTGCTTGGGCGCGTCGTACTTTTTTGAAGGACGCCGGAGGACACGTGATCCAGGAGCGCAAGCGAGGCCATGCCCTCTACGCACTCAACAGGGTGCTGGTGGTGGCCCGCTTCATGTCCCTGAAGGGGCATGACCCCCAGACGCTCGCGGCGGTGCTGGACGCGGCCGAGCGGCTCACCTGGCTGCTGGCCGCGCCCCAGGACGAGACGGCGCGCTACCGGCAGTGGCTCCAGGAGCTGTCCAGCCGCCACAGCCTCTGCCGCATCGTGCTCGAAAGGTTCGACTCGGACGTTTTGCCGCCGTCCTGGCTCGGGACGGTGTGAATCCGCCTTCGCTCCGGGCACGCTTGAGCCCATACCTGGAGCGAAGGGGACCATGGACATCATCCGCGACGACAAGCAGGGCGCGAAGGTGAAGCTCGAGCGCATCTCCACGACACCGCCGAAGAAGGCGGACCGCGAGGCGGCGAAGGCGGAGTTCGAGGCGCTGGGCGAGGAGCTGTTCGACCTGCAGGACCTGCTGTGGGGCGCGAAGATGAACTCCGTCCTCATCGTCCTGCAGGGGCGCGACACCGCCGGCAAGGACGGCACCATCAAGCACGTGGTGGGCAGCCTCAACCCCCGCGGCGTGAGCGTCACCTCCTTCGGAGTGCCCAGCACGGAGGAGCAGGAGCACGACTTCCTCTGGCGCGTGCACCGCGAGGCCCCGCGCAAGGGCGAGTTCTCCATCTTCAATCGCTCGCACTACGAGGACGTGCTCGTGGCGCGGGTGAACAACCTGGTCCCCAAGCCGCTCTGGAAGGCGCGCTACCAGCACATCCGCGACTTCGAGACCCTGCTCGTGGAGCACGGCACCGTCATCCTCAAGTTCTTCCTCCACATCAGCCGCGAGGAGCAGGAGCAGCGGCTGCTGGCGCGCGAGCAGGAGCCACGCAAGGCGTGGAAGATCTCCGCGGGGGACTGGGAGGACCGCAAGCACTGGCTGGACTACACCCATGCCTACGAGGACGTCTTCGCCCAGACGTCCACCGAGCAGGCGCCCTGGCACCTGGTGCCCTCGGACGCCAAGTGGTACCGCAACCTCGTGGTGGCCCGTGCCGTGGCGGAGGCCCTGCGCCCCTACCGCAAGCAGTGGCAGCAGCGCCTGGACGAGGTCGGCAAGCACAAGAAGGCCGAGCTGCGCGCCTGGCGCAAGAAGCGCTGAGGCACGGCCTTCCGCGTCATGGATGACGCGCAGGCACACGCCGCGCTTCGTGGGAGCCGCTGACCCGGCCGTGACATGGGGATGGGACAACACGGTCGGTCATCCGTCCCGGTGTGTCGCCGGGCGGTCACCCCCGGAGCCCTGTCGACATGGAACGAACCGCGTCGCCGCCGAGCAAGGACCTCATCGCCCGCACGCGCCCCTTCGCGGCCCAGGACACCGCGCGCTCCGTCGGCGCGCTCGTCTCCACCTACGCCGCGCTCGCGGGCGCGGTGGCGCTGGCGGTGGCCGCGCCCTGGTGGCCCCTGCGCATCGTGGGTGGCCTCGTCGAAGCGTTGGTGCTCATCCGCTGCTTCATCCTCTTCCACGACGCGATGCACGGGGCGCTCCTGCCGAAGTCGCGGTGGGCGAAGGTCCTCTTCCAGGTGCAGGGGCTGCTCACGCTCACGCCCGCGCGCATCTGGAATGACACGCACAACCACCACCACGCCAACACCGCGCGCATCGCCGCGGACTCGGCGGGGACGTTCGTCACCTGGACCACGGAGCAGTGGCGCAAGGCCACGGGCGCGCAGCGCCTGGGCTACGTGGTGGAGCGCCACCCGGTGACGTTGATGCTCGGCTACTTCACCGCGTTCCTCTACAGCCTGTGCCTCCAGCCGTTCGTGAAGAACCCGAAGCGCTACTGGACCTCCGGGCTCGCGCTGGGCGTGCACGTGGCGCTGTCCGTGGCCGTCTGGCACTTCTTCGGCCTGGGCGTCTACCTCTGCGCCTTCCTGGGGCCGCTGGTCGTCGCGTACGCGCTGGGCACGTACCTGTTCTACGCGCAGCACAACTTCGACGACGTGGCCATCCTGCCGGAGGCCGCCTGGAACCACGCGGACGCGGCGCTGGAGGCCAGCAGCTACATGCGCTTCGGGCCGGTGATGGAGTGGTTCACGGGCAACATCGGCTACCACCACGTGCACCACCTCAACCCGCGCATCCCGTTCTACCGGCTGCCAGAGGCGATGGCCGCCATCCCGGAGCTGCAGGGGCCGCACGTGACCACGCTCACGCTGAAGGACGTCGTGGGCTGCCTGCGGCTGAACCTGTGGGATCCGTCGCTGAAGCGGATGGTGCGCTACCGCGACGCGCGGCTCGCCCACGGCGCCTGAGGAACCTCGGCCCGGCGGGTCCGTTCGGGACCCGCCCGAGGAACCCACCGGGCCGGGGTCTCAAGGCTCCAGCAGCGTGTGCAGCGCCTTGGCGTGCGCCTCCTCCTCGTCGAGGAGCTCCTCCAGCAGCCGCCGTGTGGTGGGGTCGCGCTCCTCGAAGTAGGGGATGAGCTCGCGGTACGTCTCGATGACGACGCGCTCCGCCGCCAGGTTCTCGCGGAGCAGCTCCACCAGCGTCCGCCCCTCTTCGTCGTGGGTGTCACCGCTGGACATGAGTCCTCCAAGGTTGAAATCCGGCCGTCCGCCCAGTTGCTGGATGCGCTCGGCGAGCCTCAGCGCGTGGCCCTGCTCCTCGCGCGCGTGTCGGCCGAACGCGGCCTTCACCGCCTCCGCGCCGGGGCCCGCCGCGCACAGGGCGTGGCGTGTGTAGCGCCGCACGCAGACGACCTCGGTCGCGAGCGCGGCGTTGAGCAGCGTGAGGCACATCCCCAGCTCGCCCCCGGCGGTATCCGTGTGGGCCCCCGCCGACAGCTGCTCTCGCGCCTGGCGGTGGATCCGCTGGAGGTCGGTGACGAACGGCTGCGGACGCGTGTCGGCCATGGCGGTGCCTCCGGGCGGCTGGGTGTCGGGAAGCTGGGCGGCCCCGGCCACGCCGGCCATCCCTCCTGCCCCTGCGTGCCGGGAGCGCCGCGCCTGTCCGTCCCACCCCGGGGCCCTGGCCCGGGATCCGATTGCCGCTGGCGACGCCTGCCTCCACGCCCAGCGCGGGCAGGGACGTTGCCCGCGAACACCCCTTGCGGCCCCCAGGGCGGAGGAGGGGGTTCGGGGTTAGTCTTCGCCAATGAGCTCGAGCCCATCCAGCCGGCCGTCCGTCGTCGTGGCGGAGCTGGGGCCCACGAACACCGGGAAGACCTACCGCGCCATCGAACGGATGCTGGAGCACGACTCAGGCATCATCGGCCTGCCGCTCCGCCTGCTTGCCCGTGAGGTCTACGACCGGGTGACCGCGAAGGTGGGCGAGGGCCGGGTCGCGCTGATGACGGGCGAGGAGAAGCGCATCCCGCCCCGGCCCGACTACTGGATCTGCACCGTGGAGGCGATGCCGACGGACCGGCAGGTCGACTTCCTCGCGGTGGATGAGATCCAGCTCGCCGCGCACCGCGAGCGCGGACACGTCTTCACCGACCGGCTGCTGCACGCGCGCGGCCGCAAGGAGACCTGGTTCCTGGGCGCGGAGACGATGCGGCCCATGGTGCAGGCGCTCATCCCGCATGCGTCCATGAAGCGCGCCACGCGCCTGTCGCAGCTGCGCTACTCCGGGCGCAAGTCGCTGAAGAGCCTGCCGCCGCGCTCGGCGGTGGTCGCGTTCTCCGCGGACCGCGTCTACGAGCTGGCCGAAGCGCTGCGCCGGCTGCGGGGCGGCGTGGCGGTGGTGCTGGGCGCGCTGTCGCCCCGGACGCGCAACGCGCAGGTGGCGATGTATCAGTCCGGCGAGGTCCAGTACCTCGTGGCCACGGATGCCATTGGCATGGGGCTGAACCTGGACCTCAACCACGTGGCCTTCGCAACGCTCTCCAAGTTCGACGGCGCCGAGCAGCGCGACCTGTATCCCGACGAGCTGGCGCAGATCGCCGGCCGCGCGGGGCGCCACCTCAACGACGGCAGCTTCGGCGCGCTGAACACGCTGCCGGAGCTGCCGCCGCGCGTCGTCTCCGCCATCGAATCGCACCGCTTCCCCGCGGTGCGCAGCCTCATCTGGCGCAACGCCTCGCTCGACTTCTCCAGCCCGGAGGCCCTGCTGGACTCGCTGTCGCGTGCGCCGCGCGACAACGCCTTCGTCCGGGTGGAGCGCGCGGATGACTTCGACGCGCTCAAGGGGCTGTCCGCCGTGCCCGCCATCCGCGAGCTCACCTCTGACAAGGCGTCCGTCGAGCTGTTGTGGCAGGTCTGCCAGATCCCCGACTTCCGCAAGGGCCTCTTCGGGCAGCACGTCGCGCTCCTGCGCGAGACGTTCCTCCAGCTCACCGCGGGAGACGGGAAGCTGGACCCCACGTGGCTGGGCCGGCAGGTGTCGCCGCTCGACGACGCGTCCGGGGACATCCACACGCTGATGGACCGGCTCGCGGCCATCCGCATCTGGACGTACATCAGTCATCGTCCGGGCTGGCTGCACGACGCGGAGGACTGGCAGGAGCGCACGCGCCGCATCGAGGACGCGCTGGGCGACGCCCTGCATGAGCGACTGGTGGAGCGCTTCGTCCAGCGGGCCGCGAGGAGGAGCGCGCGCCGCTTCGTGAGGGCCAGCGCGCTGCCGCAGGTCGGCTCGGACAACCCCTTCGCCAAGCTGGGGCAGCTGCTGACGGAGGTGCCGGGCGCGGAAGGCGCGGTGATGACGGAGGAGCAGTTCGTCCAGCGCGTGGTGGACGCGACGCACGACGCCTTCGAGGTGGATCCGATGGGGCGCATCTCCTTCGAGTCGCAGCCGCTGGCCCGGCTGGTGCGAGGCCGCGACCGGCGCTCCCCGCAGCTCGCGTTGGCGGAGCCGGAGGTGTGGACGGGGGGCGCTCGGCAGCGGCTGGAGCGCCGGCTGGTGGCGCTGGCGAAGGACCTGGTGACGGAGGCCATGGGAGGCTTTCCCGCGGAGTCCTTCACGGGCGAGAGCCGCGCGCCGGCGATGCGGGGCGTGGCCTACCGGCTGGCGGAAGGGCTGGGCGTCATCTCCCAGGGCGAGGCGCGCGAACAGTGGAAGCTCCTGGACGAGGAGTCGCGGGAGCGGCTGAAGGCGCAGGGCGTCCACGAGGGCCAGCGGTTCCTCTACGTCAAAGGGGCCCTGTCGCCGCAGGCCCTGGAGCGGCGGGCCATGTTGACGGCGCTGTTCCAGCAGGCCCCGTGTCCGCAGGGCATCCCTCAGGAGCCCGCGCTGAACGTCGCGGCGCTGGGCGGCCGCAACGCGCGCGCCTTCGGCTACGAGGTCATCGGGCCGGTGGCGCTGCGCATCGACATCGTGGAGCGGCTGGGGGAGGGACTGCGCGATCCCCAGGGGGCCCGGCAGGCGCAAGCGCTCATGCAGCAACTGCGCTTGGAGGGCGGCGTGCGGGCGCAGGTGCTGCGGGCGCTGGGGGGACCGCCCCCGGGCGCGGCCTCGAAGCGGCGGCGGCGCAGGAGGGGACGGAAGCCGGCGACGCCGGAGGCGAGCGGGGGGCGCGGACGTGAGCCGATAGTCTCGAAGTGGCTCAACGAACGGCCCTCGTGAGGGGCTGTCCAGGGAGCAGGCCGGCTGTCCGGGAGGCAGGGTGGCGACGAATCCACGCGGGTCCTGGCCGGATTCGCCTACGCTGACGCCGTCTCCTGTCTCCTCTCCAAGGCCGGTGGTCGTCTCATGAGCGGTGGTCGTGCCCTCTCGCCAGTCCTCCTCGTCGGTGCCGGAACGGGCGAAGCCACGTGCGGCATCCTCTACCTCGCGAGCTACCTGCGGCGCGGCGGGATTGAGGCCTTCGTGCGGCTGTGGGACGGGGATGAGAGCGCGGGGGAGGTGACGGACTCCTTCGAGCGCCTCATCGCCCGCGTGCGCCCGAAGCTCATCGGCATCAGCCTGAAGTGGTTCCACCACGTGGACCGCGCGCTGCTCATCGCGCGGACCATCCGGAAGATCGACCCGTCCATCCGCATCGTCGTGGGCGGCAACTCCGCGTCGTACTGGTGGAAGGAGTTGAGCGCCTTCGACTTCATCGACCACGTCATCCTGGGCGACGGGGAGGCCCCGCTGCTGGCGCTCTGCAACGGAGACGAAGCGCCGCCCAACTGCGTGACGCGGCACCCGGACGGCCGTCCCCGCAGGCTGCCGCTGGCGTACGTGCAGCGCTCGACCAACACGCAGGACGTCTACTACTCGCACTTCAAGGACATCTTCCTCAGCCAGAGGGACGCGCACTCCTTCTCCGGCTGGGTCGCGCCCGGGAAGGGCTGCGGGGAGAACTGCCTGTATTGCGGCGGGGCACGCGGCAACCAGAAGGCGGACTTCGGGCGCGCGAAGCCGTTCCTGCGCTCCGAGGAGAACGTGCGCCGGGACCACCAGGAGATCGCCGGCCGCACGTGGCAGATGCGCTACGACTTCGCGGGCAGCACGGCGGAGTTCCTGGGGAGCACCTGGGCGGGCGTGGACCTCTCCCGCCACTGCTGCACGTACTTCCTCTGGGGCGTGCCGCGCGTGGAGCTGGTCGCGGCGCTGGCGGCGACCTTCCAGCGCATCTACATGGTCATCGACATCGGCTGCTTCTCCGAACAGCAGCGGCTGGAGCAGATGTCCAAGGGCCTGCTCAAGCCCTGCGCCAGGGACCGCGAGCTGCTGGAGGTCATCGAGTCCGTCCGCCGCCACCCGAACGTGGACATCGAGATCTCCGGCATCGGCGGCCTGCCGTTCACGGACAAGGCGCGGCTCGCGGAGGAACTCCGGCTGGTCGAACAGGTCATCGGACTGGACTGCGTGGTGGGCTACCAGCGGCTGGAGGCGCAGCCCGGCGCGCTCGTCACGGAGCACCCCGCGCGCTTCGACATGGTGACGGAGGCGAAGACGTTCGCGGAGTTCCTCGGCTACTTCGAGCGCCGCGAGCCCGGCGACGTGTCCGTGCCGATGATCCGCTTCAAGGACGCGGAGCTGGAGGCGGCGGTGCAGCGCAACTCGGACCGGGTGGACGCGCTGGCCTGGAAGCACCGGGACGCGAGGAAGCGCGTCGACCTCAACGGGCGCACGCGGCTCAAGAACACCGCGTCCGCCGCGGAGCGCTTCACGCTGGGAGACTGGCTGGGCAGCCACCGCGCGCCCGTGAAGCTGTCGAAGGAGCCGGTGACGGTGCTGCGCTCGGTGGACGGCATCACCCTGAGCTGCGCCCCGTCCGTCAGTCCGCGCAGGTTCAACGACCCGACGCTCACGCAAGGCGAGGACGGCGCCATCCTCCTCGCTGCCCTGGACGCCTTCAAACAGCCCACCACCGTCTCCAACGCCGTGACGCACCTGGGTTCGAAGGCGAGGTTGGACCCGCACTCCGCCCGCGAAGTCATCGACCACCTGGTGGACGGACGGTTCCTCCAGCCCGCGTAGGCATGCGCCAGCCAAGCGTACATTACATCATGGCTTGATGGATCTAGTCGGGATGTCGGATTGCCTAATACTTCTCCGAGTCATGTCTGACCGGCGCTTCGTCAATGCTCTCTAAACGGCCGATCGTAATTCTCGAACGTTCTCAAGCTGCGCGTCGAGCAGAGGCGGCGCGCAGCAAGGGACTGGCGGACTTCTGGGTGTTCCGCGCGTCGAGGTAGGCGTCCACCTCGGTCATAAGCGCCTGCATCTTCTTGCAGCGATGGCTGCGGGTGACGTTGGCGTGCACGTCCCACCACAGGCATTCGGTGCGGTTGCCCTCCGGGCAGTACGGCGGCAGGAAGTGCAGCACCAACCGCTCGCCCAGTGCCTCCAGCGCCTTCTTCGTCTTCTTGCTGGAGTGGGTGGCGGCATTGTCGAGGATGAAATGCAGACGCTTCGCCCTGGGATAGGCGGCGTCCACGGCGCGCACCAGGTCAATGAAGAGCGCACTCGTCTTCTTCTCCCCCTGTACCCAGGTAATCCGGGCCGTGCTCGCATCCAGCGCCCCCGCCACGAAACGCTTCTGGTTGTTGCCGGGTGTGACGACTACTCTGCGCTGTCTAGGCAACGTCCAGTCGGGGCCGATTTTCGGATTGAGGTGCACGTCCATCTCATCCTCGAAAAGCACGGGCTCGTCGGGCCGGACGAAGGCCGCACGGCATTTCAGCTGCCAGAGGCGTCGCGGTGAGCGTCAAGGTAGTTGTCGCGTGAAAGGGTTCAGCCGATGCGCTTCAGCTCCTGCACTTGCGGTGAGGGGTTGAGGCGCACGGGGCCCGCAGGTGTCCAGTCGCGGGTGTCGCGGCTCCAT